>JAOUJW010000017.1 GCA_029882975.1 Gammaproteobacteria bacterium | reverse complement strand
GCCAATCTGCCCATGACCCGGACCCCGGACGCGCACTTTTACTCAGAAGTCCGTTATAAAGGTGCAAAAGTAGTTTCCATGGCACCGGACTATGCCGAGTATGTTAAGTTCGCTGACCTGTGGATGCCGGTGAAACAAGGGACCGATGCGGCGGCGTTTCTGGCAATGGGACACGTTGCACTTAAAGAGTTTTTCCTCGACAAACAAGACGCGTATTTCCACGAATATGCACGTACTTATACTGATCTTCCGGTACAAGTTATGTTGCGAAAACATGGTGACGCTTACGTGAGTGATCGCTACTTGCGTGCCTCAGATTTCGCCGACGGCATGGGGGAAAGTAATAATTCAGAATGGAAAACCATTGTCTATGACGGCAACACCAAGACGTTTGTCACGCCCAATGGTTCAATCGGTTTTCGCTGGGGTGAAACAGGCAAATGGAATGTTTTGCCCAAAAATGCCGCCAATCAACAGGAAATCATAGCGGAATTGAGTTGTATTGATAATCGTGATGAAGTCGTATCCGTGGCTTTTCCGCACTTTACACCGGATGAACCGGAGCTATTGCACCGCAACATCCCCGCCAGGAAATTAAAACTTGCCAGTGGCGAACAAGTCTATGTGACCTCCGTGTTTGATCTGCAACTGGCGCAATATGGGTTGGACCGAGGATTGGGTGGTGACAATGTCGCGTCATCTTATGATGATGAGACTGTTGCATATACCCCGGCATGGGCGGAAAAAATAACCGGTGTTAAACGCGCTGATCTGACCCGTACCGGCCGCGAGTTTGCCTATAACGCCTCAAAAACCAAAGGTAAGTCCATGGTCATACTGGGCGCGGCGATCAATCACTGGTATCACAACGATATGAATTACCGGGCTATTATGAATTTGTTACATATGTGTGGTTGTGTAGGCCAATCGGGCGGTGGTTGGGCGCACTATGTGGGCCAGGAAAAATTGCGGCCCCAAGCCGGTTGGGCACCCATCGCCTTTGCTTTGGACTGGAACAGGCCGCCCCGTCATATGAACAGCACTAGCTATTGGTATTTTCATACCGACCAGTGGCGATATGAAACCCTGGATGCTGATGCCATGCTGGCTCCAACCGCCAAGGGCAAATACAAAAATTACACACTGGCAGATTACAATGTGGTAGCACAACGGTTGGGTTGGTTGCCGTCTGCACCTCACTTTAATCGAAACCCGCTGCATATTGTAGATGACGCAGAGAAAAACGGTGCCACAGACGAAGCAGGAGTGGCCAAGTATGTGGTGGAGAAGCTAAAGAGCGGCGAGTTGGATTTTGCCTATGCAGACATCGATAATCCGGTTAATTTTCCGCGCAATCTTTTCGTTTGGCGTGCCAATCTGCTAGGTTGTTCCGCTAAGGGGCACGAGTATTTTCTAAAACATTTGATTGGCGCACAAAATGGAGTCATGCAGGAAGGCGTACATGGTAAAGACAGCAAGGAAATCAAATGGGTGGAGGAAGGTCCCATCGCCAAGCTGGATTTAATGGTGGATATAAACTTTAGACTCAATTCCACCGGTGCTTACTCCGATATCGTTTTGCCGACTGCGACTTGGTATGAGAAGAACGATCTCAATACAACCGACATGCATCCGTTTATTCACCCGCTTTCCGAGGCGGTATCGCCAGGTTGGGAATCCAAAAGCGACTGGCAAATCTTCCGTAGTATTGCCAAATCCTTTTCGGAGCTGGCTGAGAAACACCTGGGTGTGCGCAAAGACGTGGTTGCCTTGCCCATGCACCACGATTCACCCTTTGAGTTGGCGCAGCCATTAGGTGTACAGGACTGGAAAAAAGGCGAATGCGAACCGGTCCCGGGTAAAACCATGCCGCTGTTGAAAGTTGTGGAACGTGATTATGCCAACGTTCACAAAAAGTACAGTGCCTTAGGGCCGCTGATGGTCAAGCTCGGCAACAATATTAAAGGTATCGACTGGAATACGGAGCAGGAATACGACAAGCTGAAAGATATTAATTATACGATAAAGGACGAAGGTATTACTAAAGGCATGCCCTCACTGGAAGAGGATATTGCAGTCTGTGAAGCGATACTGCATATGGCGCCGGAAACCAACGGTGATGTGGCACACAAATCGTGGACAGCAATGAGTGAAAAGACGGGCATCGATCACCACCATTTGTATGCCGGGCGTCAAGAAGACAAAATTACCTTTCATGACATTCAAGCGCAGCCGCGCAAAATTATCACCGCGCCCACCTGGTCAGGGATCGAATCCGAAAAGGTGAGCTATAATGCAGGTTATACCAACATCCACGAACACATTCCGTTTCGAACACTGACCGGGCGAGCACAGTTCTATCAGGATCACGAGTGGATGCTTGATTTCGGCGAAGGATTTTGCGCCTACCGTCCTGCGGTGGATATGAAATCCCATATCAGTGTGCCATCGCAAGTAACAGATAAACCCCATCTGGTGTTGAACTGGATCACACCGCACTCTAAATGGGGGATTCATAGTACTTATCAGGATAACCTGCGCATGCTGCAGTTGTTTCGAGGCGGGCCGTATATATGGGTGTCTGAAAAGGACGCGCAGCAAATCGGACTTGAAGATAACGATTGGGTGGAAGCAATAAACGTCAACGGGGCAACAGTAGCCAGGGTAGTGGTGAGCCAACGTGTACCAAATGGGATGGCAATGATGTATCACGCCCAAGAGAAAAACGTGAATGTGCCCGGCTCAAATTCCACGGGTAAGCGGGGAGGAATTTTAAATAGCGTCACACGAGTGGTGGTTAAGCCTACCCACATGATTGGTGGGTATGCACAGCTTGCGTACAGCTTTAACTATTACGGAACTGTGGGTTCACAACGTGACGAATTTGTAGTGCTACACAAGATAGAGGATCGTGATATCGACTGGTTGGAGCGACCACTAACACCTGAACGTGAGGGGCAATTGAATCCACCCGGAATTGGACCAAGGTAAACGATGGTGGCCAAAGTACGCTTTAAAGTTTGGTAGGTAAGGAGAATATAGATGAAAGTTCGTGCGCAATTTTCACTGGTATTTAACCTGGATAAATGTATTGGTTGCCATACCTGTTCAGTGACATGTAAAAACGTTTGGACCAATCGCAAGGGAGTAGAATACGCCTGGTTCAATAATGTCGAAAGTAAACCCGGTGTTGGTTTTCCAAAGCAGTGGGAAAATCAAGAGGTGTGGCGAGGTGGTTGGCATCTAAAAAATGGTAAATTGGAATTACTCTCCGGCAGCAAGCTGGAACGACTGCTAAATATATTCGCAAATCCGGACATGCCGGAAATCGATGATTATTACGAACCGTTTACATTCGATTACTCGCATTTGCAAACCGCGCCTTTATCGGAGGCCACGCCGACTGCACGTCCTCGCTCCATGATAGATGGCGAACGCATGGAAAAAATTACCTGGGGACCTAACTGGGAAGACGATCTGGCAGGGGAATTTTCAAAGCGTTCACGCGACAAGAACTTTAAAGATATCGATAAGCAGATCTATTCGGAGTTCGAACAAACTTTTCACATGTATTTACCGCGAATTTGTAACCACTGTTTGAATGCCTCGTGTGTGGCAGCCTGTCCTTCCGGCTCAATTTATAAACGTGAAGAAGACGGTATCGTCTTGGTGGATCAGGATAAATGCCGTGGCTGGCGTATGTGTGTCAGCGCCTGTCCGTATAAGAAAATTTTCTACAATTGGGAATCCGGAAAAGCAGAGAAGTGCATCGGATGTTATCCGAGGGTAGAGTCTGGTCTGCCGACGGTGTGTTCAGAATCATGTGTCGGTCGCATTCGGTACAACGGTATAATGCTTTATGACGCTGATAAAATAGAAGCAATGGCCAGTAAATCAAATGAACAGGATTTATATCAGGCTCACATGGATATTTTTCTGGACCCCAATGATCCGGAGGTCATCAAACAGGCCCGGATAGATGGCGTACCGGATGATTGGATTATCGCAGCGCAAAAATCGCCAATTTATAAGTTGGTTATCGATTGGAAGCTTGCCTTTCCGATCCATCCGGAATTTCGCACCTTACCCATGGTGTGGTATGTGCCACCGCTCTCACCTGTACAGTCCCAAATCGACCAGGGTAATTTGCCCACTGGGCCGGATGGTGCCATTCCCGTCGCAGACACACTGCGAACTCCGATAAAATATCTTGCCAACCTGTTAACCGCGGGTGACGAAGAACCCGTTCGCAATGCGCTTAACCGCATGATTGCAATGCGCAGTTATCAGCGTTCTGTGCACGTTGAAGGAGTTGCAGATACTCGGGCCCTGGAAGTTGCCGGTATAACCGAAGAACAGGCGAAGGAAATGTACCGTTACCTCGCCATTGGCAATTATGAAGACCGCTTCGTCATACCCACGGCTCATGAAGAGACCCGTCTGGAAGATTTTCATAGTTTTCAAGGTCAGAACGGTTTCACTTTCGGTAACGATAGTTCGCCAGGCATCAGTGCAAAATCATTGTTTCCGGAACGACGCAGAGAATCGGTGGAGTCGCTTGATTCCGCACCTTCTGCGGATGAACGTTAGCAAAAACTTGGTGTTTGTACAGAAATCGTCACAAGCAAGCCGTAGCAGGAGAATAATATGTCTATTTACAGAATTCTATCGGTGCTTTTGCATTATCCGCAACAGGAATTACTTGATGCCGTGGTGGACATACGGACTATGTTGAAAGAGATGCCGCTGTCGACACGGGATAGTGATGTGCTGGAAAATTTCTTACAGCGATTGGAGTCAAAGGAACTGACAACACTACAGGAAGAGTATGTGCAGACCTTTGATCTGGTTCCGGAACACAGCCTGCACCTTACTCATCACTTGTTTGGCGATGAACGCGGAAGAGGCCCCGCGTTGATCGATTTGACAGAATATTATAAAGAGTTTGGATTACAAGCTGATGAAAAAGAATTACCGGACTATCTGCCAATGATCCTGGAATTCAGCTCGGAATTGGATGAAACTGAAGCACATTTATTTCTTAGTCAGACAGTGAAGGTATTACAACAATTGGCAGTCAATCTGGAGAAAGTCGGCAGCCCCTATGCAGCATTGGTACGCGTTGTCGAAAGCAAAGGGCAACTTGCCCCTATTGCCGCGTGAGGAGGAAAGAATGGACCTGCACACATTAATTTTCGGCGTTTACCCCTATTTCGCTACAACCGTTTTTCTGCTGGGAAGCTGGATTCGATTTGACCACGAGCAATACACTTGGAAAAGCGACTCGAGCCAGTTACTGTCGAAGAAATACCTGCGTTTTGGCAGCAATATGTTCCATATCGGAATTATTGCTTTGTTTTTTGGCCATGTCACTGGCCTGCTGACTCCTCACCAGGTGTTCTTGTCGCTTGGAGTCTCTGACATGGCGCACCAGTGGACAGCAATAACTGCCGGTATGATTTTCGGGGCGATGTGTTTCATCGGTGGTGTTGTGCTTTGGTTGCGGCGAATGTTAAACCGGCGAGTACGTGCAGCTTCACGTTGGATGGATATCAATATACTTGGTTGGTTAGTACTAACCGTTGCCCTGGGTCTTGCTACATTGCCGGTTTCCATTTCTCACGCGAAATCCGGAGACCCGGCAGTTATGGTGTTATTGGCAAACTGGGTGCAAAGTATACTCTATTTACAACCTAACCCCGATTTAATTCGAGACGTCTCGATTGTGTACAAGCTGCATATATTTGTGGGCATGTCAGTATTTCTGTTTTTTCCGTTTACACGTTTGGTTCATATCTGGAGTGCCCCTATAGGTTATCTTGGACGCGCATACCAGATTGTACGTACCAAGAAAACGATATGAGGAAAACAAAACTTAAGTAACCCCGCTCTAGTAACCCGACTCTTGAGTCTGCGAGGGCGTAGGTGCTTTGCCGTCGGCGGGTAGTTAGTATGCGGTTTGTAAGCTCAGGTAATTGAGTGTTTTTGGAAACCGTATCGGGATATTGGAAAGCGTATATACGTTTTTGCTCCTCAGTAATTGGTTCGGCTTCGATTGCGACACCCTCTATGGGAATGAGTGAGGCACACGTGACACCGGCGATGGCTGAAAGAATATGACCACCGAATACATTCCACGGTTTCCCCAGGGGGCTCTTTCGGGCACAGCAAAGATCAATATGGTTTATGCGCCCATCGAAGGAATGATATAACTTGCGTTTTCCAATCCAACAACCCAGGTGCTTATATAGTATACGCAGAGTATGCCCGCATTACCGCCGAGTACACATATGAACTTCTCTCGGTGATTGAATCCGTTGCCGATGTTATGGAAGGTGTTCACGGTCCGTATAAATCCAAAGGCCGGGAATTTGCATATTGACAGCTCTATCCTCCAAAAAATTTTGCACACCTTTTACATTTAAACAGCTCTGCACATTCCCCAACACAGACAGGTTCTTTGATTTGATTTTGTGCGTAATACTGCCGCCGGGTTATTAAAGGAAACCGACGTTTGGGCCGAAAATGCCTTTGCCATACATTTGTTAGGGATAAAACCCAGTGTTCCACTCAGATTAATTGGAATTTTTCGTGCATTAACCCACCGAGAAAATCTAATCCGTTTACACAATATTGAGGCAGCTATGAAATTTTCACGCAGACATTTTTTAAAATTAAATTCTATTGTGCCTTTAGCTCTATCATCCTTGTCCCTTGTGACCCAATCGGTATTTGCCAAGTCCAAATCACCGCAGTCTGATGAAAAAATTCGCTGGGATAAAGCGCCTTGTCGATTTTGTGGCGTGGGTTGTAGCGTCATGGTGGGTACTCAGAACGGTAAAGTGGTGGCCTCCCAAGCGGACCCGGAATCTCCGGTTAACCGTGGAATGAACTGCGTCAAAGGGTACTTTTTGCCAAAAATACTCTATGGGGAAGATCGTCTGCAAAAACCCCTGTTGCGTATGACCGATGGCAAATACGACAAGAACGGGACTTTTACTCCCGTCAGTTGGAAAACCGCGTTAGATATTATGGCGGAAAAAATAAAAACCACCATGAAAGCCAAAGGTCCGACAGCACTGGGTATGTTCGGTTCCGGGCAATGGACGGTTTGGGAAGGCTATGCGGCGGTCAAACTCATGAAAGCCGGTTTTCGATCCAATAACCTTGAGCCCAACGCGCGACATTGCATGGCTTCGGCGGTGGCGGGGTTCATGCGTACTTTCGGTATTGACGAGCCCATGGGGTGTTATGACGATATCGAACACGCGGATGCCTTTGTGTTGTGGGGCGCCAATATGGCGGAAATGCATCCTATTTTGTGGACCCGCGTAACCGAACGGCGTTTGAGCAATAAAAATGTCAAAGTGGCCGTGTTGTCCACCTTTGAGAATCGTAACTTTGATTTGGCTGATGTGGGTATGGTGTTTAAACCCCAAAGCGACTTGGCCATCCTCAACTATATTGCAAACTATCTCATTCAACACAATGCTGTAAACAAAGACTTTATTAACCAGCACGTGAACTTCCGCATGGGCAATGACGATATCGGTTATGGCCTGCGTCCCGATCACGAAAAACAGAAAAATGCCAAGAACGCAGACAAAGCCGGCGGTTCCAAGCCCAGTTCTTTTGATGAATTCAGAAAATTTGTTTCTTCCTATACCTTGGAAAAGGCCCATGAGATTTCCGGTGTGCCCAAGAAAGATTTGAAGAAGCTGGCAGAGCTTTACGCCGATCCCAAACGCAAAGTGGTGTCTTTCTGGACCATGGGTGTGAACCAGCATACCCGCGGAACCTGGGTAAACAATCTTATTTATAATTTGCATCTGTTAACCGGCAAGATCTCCGAGCCCGGTAACGGGCCTTTCTCTTTGACCGGTCAGCCGTCCGCTTGCGGTACTGCCCGCGAAGTAGGTACTTTCGCCCATCGCTTGCCCGCGGATATGGTGGTGAAAAACGAAAAGCATCGGGAAATCGCCGAAAAAATCTGGAAATTGCCCAAGGGCACTATTGTGGGTAAACCGGGCTTTCATGCCGTTTTGCATAACCGCAAACTCAAAGACGGTGATATGAATTTCTATTGGGTTATGTGTAACAACAATATGCAGGCGGCAGCCAACCTCAATGAAGAAACCTATCCCGGCTACCGCAATCCGGACAATTTTATCGTTGTCTCTGATGCTTATCCTACCGTAACAGCCCAAGCGGCCGACTTAATTTTGCCCACAGCCATGTGGGTGGAGAAAGAGGGCGCTTATGGTAACGCGGAACGCCGCACCCAGTTCTGGTATCAGCAAGTCCCGCCTCCAGGCGAGGCTAAATCGGATATGTGGCAGATTGTGGAATTGTCCAAGCGCTTTAAAACCGACGAAGTCTGGCCTAAGGAGTTATTGGATCAGGAACCGTCCTTACGCGGCAAAAGCTTGTTCCAGGTTTTGTTCCAGAACGGCAATGTGAACAAATTCCCGCTGAGTCAGGCCAATAAGGAAACGGAAAACCACGAAGCCAAGGACTTCGGTTTTTACATCCAAAAAGGCCTGTTTGAAGAGTATGCCAGTTTTGGTCGGGGCAAAGCCCACGATTTGGCGGACTTTGACACTTACCACAAAGTACGCGGCTTACGTTGGCCTGTGGTGGATGGAAAAGAAACGCAATGGCGGTTTCGCGAAGGATATGACCCTTATGTCGCCAAAGGCAAGGGTGTTGAATTCTACGGTAAACCGGATGGTAAGGCCTGGATCTTTGCTTTGCCCTATGAACCGGCGCCCGAAGAGCCGGATAAAGAATACGATTTGTGGCTGGTAACCGGTCGGGTACTGGAACACTGGCACTCCGGTACCATGACTCGGCGAGTTCCGGAATTATACCGCGCAGTACCGGATGCCCTGATTTATATGCACCCGAAGGATGCCAAAAAACGCGGTTTAAAACGGGGTATGGAAGCGCGCCTGGCATCGCGTCGAGGCGAAATCAAAGCTACGGTGGAAACCCGTGGGCGCAATCGCCCGCCGCAGGGCGTGGTGTTCGTGCCCTGGTTTGACGCCAGCGTATTGATCAACAAAGTGACTTTGGATGCCACCTGTCCTATCTCCAAACAAACCGATTACAAAAAATGTGCGGTTAAGTTGGAGCGGGTGTAACGGACAATAGTTAACCCAAGAGCAATATGACGAAATTAGCAAAAAGGCAAACGATCATGAACAAATTGAAACAATGGCTGATTGCGGGTGGTGTTTTGACCTGTGTTGTCGTACCGGTAAGCCTGGCTAACACCGGAGGCGTAAAATCTCTACGTGGTGACAAGGAAATCGATTCTACCTTGAATGCTCCGGAACTGAAACGCCAAAGCGGAGACACGGATGTATTGGAGCGCAACTACGTGCAACAACCACCCCTAATTCCTCATCGGATTCAAGGCTACAAAATCGATTTGCGTTCCAACAAATGCTTGCTCTGCCACAGTTGGAAAAATGCCAAACGTTCCGGTGCGACAAAAATCAGTATGACTCATTTCAAAGACCGTGATGGAAACGAGCTGTCTGAGGTGGCACCTAGACGCTATTTTTGCGTGCAGTGTCATGTACCCCAGGTCAATGCCCAACCACTGGTGAAAAACCAATTTGAGCCGGTTAAATCTTTGCAATAACAAGTAGGGAAAGATGAACGTAGAACAATTGAAACAACTGTTGCTGCGTCCCAGCAGCAAATATTCTTTGGGGATGTTGCTGACAGTGGGATTTGCGAGCGGCATTGTGTTTTGGGGCGGTTTTAACACCGTGATGGAAGCCACTAACAAGGAATCTTTCTGTATCAGCTGCCATGAAATGCGTGAGTTTGTGTATAAGGAATACCAAAACACCATTCACTACAACAACCGTACCGGCGTGCGGGCGACGTGTCCCGATTGTCACGTTCCCAAGGAATGGACCTACAAAATGCTACGGAAAATTCAAGCCAGCAACGAGGTCTTTCATAAAATCCTGGGTAGTATCAGCACCAAGGAAAAATTCGAAGCTAAGCGTGGCCAGTTAGCCGAAAACGTATGGCGGTCTATGAAACGTACGGATTCGCGAGAATGTCGTAATTGTCATGATTTCACTTCTATGGATTATCCTGCCCAAAGTCGTCGTGCTTATAAGCAACACATTAAGGGCTTTGATGAAAAACTGACCTGTATCGACTGCCATAAAGGTATAGCCCATTCATTGCCTCTAAACGGTAAGTAAAAGGGTTGTGGTGCTTAGGGCTCCGCGACCATATGCGCTTTGACCTCCTGAATCACGCCGTCATCGGAAACGATGACGGTTACACCTTTTACCACGAAGTTTTGCTGCAGGGGAACCGTCAGAGGCTTTACCAACTCATTGTAAATATGGACGGTGACCGTATCCGTCTGGATTTCGTAAGCAAAGGACACCTGTTTGGGGATAATATCGTCTCGAGCCAAACTTCGGCCTAGAAGTTCAATATCACCCTCCCGCAAATTAACCAGAAACAGCCTGACGATGAGATGTGAGGCCAGTTTTTGTTGTTCAATAAAATCCTCTCCAACAACAGGGCTGGTCCCCATTAAGACTGTGCACAGACAGATGAGACGAATCCACATAATGCCAATTCGTTTTATAGTAAAAACTCCTTACATTAAAGTATGGTATACCGGGCTGGGTTTAGATAGGTCACCTGGCCCAACTCAACGCTTACAGGGTACTTCACGGCACCCCGCTGCCAGTGCTTGACTACATTACTAACATTCAGTATTGTTGCAGCCCTCCGTAGGCGCGTAGCTCAGTTGGTTAGAGCACTACCTTGACATGGTAGGGGTCGCTGGTTCGAGTCCAGTCGTGCCTACCATCTTTTCTGATTGTCTTCAAATCCTCTCGGCTTGATTAATAAATGACCAATATCTAATATTATACCTACAATTAATATGGCTTATGCGGGTGCCATACTGCGGTGACGTTCTATAACCTGAAGCAAAAAAACAGTCGCGAAAAGTATACCAAGTGGAGACGGTTTTAAACCTGATTAAAGGATAAAATGCCGGGTCTATATTATGTTAACGTATATAATCGTGTGCATATTACCATAATTATTTTTCTGCTATATCGCTATGATATTATCGCGTGAATATCGCAATCAATAAACTTTCAAAATTCTTTCTTTCCAAATGCAGGGGTCAATCATGTCGGGGTCGTATTTATCCAACTTTGGTTTGAATTCATGGTTGGTAATCTGGAGATTACTGTTGCTGGCAAATTTGAGTTTGCTGATAAACGCCTGCGGCAGTGAACCAGACGATGCAAATGATCCTTCACAAAAAGGCTCCCTACAAAACATTGTTGTTGTAGCGGGTACGCGTGCTGTAGATATTAGCTGGTCCGGTGTACCCGGTGCGGACGGTTACACGGTGTATTGGTCCAATCAGCCCGGAGTTACCCCCCAGAATGGATCACCGATCGACACGGTAGAACCGCATCTCAGTCACACCGAGTTATCCAATGGACTGACTTATTATTATGTTATAACCAGCAAGCGCTACGGAGGGGAAAGCTATCCTTCACGTCAGGTCAGCGCAAGGCCACAAGCGGCGATACCGACGGCGGTTCAAGGAATCGAAGCTAAATCGGAAAATCAACGGGTGCGACTGCGTTGGGACGCGGTACCGGGGGCGACTTCTTACAGCATTTATTGGAGTTATAGTGCATCGGTAAGTCCTGCCGATAACCGAATACACGATGTGGAATCGCCGTTTGTTCACAGCGATTTAGAAAACGGCCAAAGCTACTACTATATTATAGTGGCTGAAAACGACGTCGGAATGGGAGTGGTTTCTGAGGTCCATACCGCCCAGCCATTGGAAGCGATTCCCATTGCTCCGGTAATGGAAAACGCGGTTATAACTGCCGACACGGTTCAATTAAATTGGCACAGTGCAGCATCGGATGTAAATATCCAATACGACATCTATTGGAGCAATGTCGATGACGTGAGTGAAGACTCCGCGGTGATCGATTCGGTCAGCAGCCCGTACACTCATGGCCCCTTAAGCGCCGGACAGAATTATTACTATAAGGTCAGGGCTCGCAACGGTCGCGGCGTCAGTGCCCTGTCGAACACGATACATGCCCAACTGCCGGGTACGGTAGACGTAGCTGTTGTGGGGGCTGTGCCGGGAGTCCCGGGCAATATTTCGCTGCGGGTGGAAAACGGCCAACTGAGTCTGAGTTGGGATAGTGCCGCGAACGCACAAGCCTATAACATCTATTGGGTATCCGGCAGCAGAACGGTGAGCAAAGCCGACAACAAAATTGCCGCCGTGCAAAGCCCCTATACCCATATTCAACTCAACAATGGTACCCAGTACGGATATGCCGTCAGTGCCGTCAACGCCAACGGAGAAAGCGACTTGTCGGTACAAGTCAACGGCAGCCCGGAACAAATCATTGCGGGTGTACCGGCGGGCTTGAGCGCTTCCGGCAGTGACGAAAGCATTGGATTGCATTGGTTGCCGGTGAGTCAGGCAAGTGAATATGTTGTCTACATTCGGGACGTGACAGATACTGTGCCCGGGCCGGAGCAGCGAATCGCGCCGGTGCAGTCGCCGTTAATCATCAATGCCGGCAACTATAGTGGCGGTTTGAACAATGCCCGGCGTTACCGCATACAAGTGACCGCGATGAATGGCGGTAGTGAAAGTGCACGCAGCCAAGCCGTAGAAGCGATCCCCAAAGAGCCGCCGCCGAATGCACCGATGGCTATATATGCCGAACCGGGAGCAGCAAGAGTACTGATCCGTTGGCCTGAAGCTCAGGCTCAAAACCCGGCGGACCCGGATGAAGTTGTCACAGGCTACCGTCTGTACTATCGACAACAAGCCGGCGTGTCAGTCGCCAATGGAAGTTTGATACCGGCATTGGATGCCAACGGCGATCCCAACTATACCCAGGTAACGGATAGCCAAGGCAATGTATTCTGGCAAGTGAACCACACCGGCTTACAAAACAACATTCGTTACTATTATATAGTCACAGCAGTAAATAGTGGTGGAGAAAGCCGCGGAAGTGATCAAGTATGGGCCATCCCGCAAGCGCCTGTACCGGCTATGCCCAGCAATACCTGGGCGGAAGCAGGGGATAACCAGGTCATTATCCATTTTACCGAAGCCACACAAGGTCCGGCTGCTTACAACCTCTACTGGATACGAGAGCGCAGCGATGGCAGTCGCAGCGGACAACAGGTTACCGCCAATATTTTGCCCGGTCATGTATTCACAGATGGGGGCAACAGTAATGGAAACAGCTACTATTTTCGATTGACCACCGTCACGGCAGGCGGCGAAAGTCAATACACCCGTGAATTCAGCGCCAGTCCGCAACCGGCCCCACCCCAAGCGCCACCGGTGACGGTCGCGGCAAGCGCCCAGGACTCCCAGGTAACGATCAACTGGACGCCCGTGGCGGACGCCGATAGTTATGTCCTGTATTGGTCTACCAGCGCGGACATTGATCCCTCACTTGGAGCGAGAATCAGTGGCCCGGAGGTGCAAAGTGGCTATGTACACAGCGGCTTGAGCAACGGCCAGGTGTATTACTATCGCCTGGCGGCTCAAAACGCAGGAGGGGAAAGCAGCCTGTCGGAATTTACCGTTGCCATGCCGCAAAGCGATCCGCCTTCACAGCCCGCCAACCTAACAGCAGTCGCCGGTGATGGCCAAGTACAAGTGCAATGGCCGAACGTTGCTACGGCCAACAGCTATACCCTGTATTGGGCTATGGAACCTGGCAATGCCCAACCCTTGACCAACTGGTCCCGACGTGTCGGGGTGCAAAGTGGCACCATAATCGATGGGCTGAACAATGGGGCCATCTATCATTTTGCGGTGCAAGCACACAATCAGGGGGGCCCCAGTGCTCCAAGCAATTCGGTGGCGGCCATACCGGAGCCCGCAGCTCCCGCCAGCCCGGATGGATTCAGCGCGGCGCCTGGGGATGGGCAAATCAGTTTGGACTGGAATACGCAAAACGGGGTCACCTACAACCTGTATTGGACCACAGATACGAATCCGATGGTACAACCGATCAGCAGCGGAAACCTCATCAGCAATGTTCGTCCCACACATATAATAAACGGGCTTAGCAACGGTACAATCTATCGTTATCAACTCACCGCCAACAATGCCGGTGGGGAAAGTCCGCCCAGCGCAGAAGTCAGTGCCATGGCGCAAGCCATAGTTGCCACAGCCCCGCAGGCACTGCGGGCAGAAGGGGTCGATGGACGGGTTATCCTCAATTGGATGCCTCCAGAGCAGGGCACAGGACCGTTTAGCTACAATGTATATTGGAGCACCACACCCGGAGTAGGTACTGGGGGTACTTTAATTGCCGATATCGCCATAAGCTCCTTTACCCATCGAGGTTTGACCAACGGACAAGCCTACTACTACGTGGTGACGGCAGTCACTGCAGCGCAAGAAAGTGTCCCGTCATTACCGGCCAGTGCCAGTCCACGGGGACTGTTACCGAGTCAGATCCAAGGTATGCGAGTGGAATCGGGCAACGGACAAAACACGGTACATTGGCAAGCGGAAACCAGCGCCAGTCAATATCAGGTGGAATGGTCATTGGAAGTCAACGCGGCCAACGAACTGCAGGGCACCATCAACAGCGCCACCGTTATAGCACCCAACACACAGTATCAACACACGGGGCTGGGTAACGATGTTCCGGTGTACTACCGGGTAAGCGCCCAAAACCAACAGGGACCGGGAGGCAGTCTGCAAAGCGGACCGGTGTCGGTCACGGTCAGCGGCACACCCCGGAGCCAGGCTAATCAAATACCGCAAATCCAACAAGGCGCGACGCATAACCTCAGCATTGACGAGGATGCCGACCCCATCAACATACTGTTGAATGCCATCGACAACGACGGAGACACTCTGAGCTGGAGCGTATCGACCGCCGCGAGCCATGGTGTAGCCGGAGTCAACGGTAATGGCAACAGTGCTATTGTCAGCTACGCAGTGAACCCGAACTTTGATCAAAGCGATCAATTTGAAATTCAAGTGAGCGATGGGCGCGGCGGCGCGGACAGCATTGTCATCAATATCAGTGTAAATCCCATTAATGATGCCCCGGCCTTTAACACGGTATTAAGCGATCGCAGCGACATTGATGCAGCGCCGATAGTTTTGGATGCCGGAGCAAGCGATGTGGAAAGCCCGACCTTATCCTATAGCGCCATCGGATTACCACCGGGTTTAAACATCAACACCGCCACGGGCCTGGTCAGCGGCACCTTGACGGCTACCGCCTCACTAAACAGCCCTTATGCGGTGACCATCACCGTGGATGACTTAAGCGGGGCAGCCAACGCCCAGACCTCGGCTTCCTTTAATTGGACAGTTAACCCGGTTGGAGTGGATCCCGCGCAGTCCAGCGCCATAATTGAACCGGCCACACCCATAACAGCAGGCGGCACGGTTAACATTACCATCACCCTCCGAGATACCAGCGGTACAGCTAAAGCCGTTGGCGGCGACATCGTCGGTTTGAACATCAGCGGAGCCAACGCGGCATTGACGGCGTCGAGTTCCATCTGGGCCACAGACAACAATGATGGTAGCTACAGCATCAGTTACACTCCCACAGTTGCGGGAACCGATAGCTACGACATCACGGTGGATATTAGCGGAACACCGCAAAGCCTGACAGGTACATACAGTAGAAATATAGTGGCAGCAGCAGCCGATCCGGCCAACAGCAGCGCTACCATAGCAGCCGGTCCCTACATCGAAGGGCAAGCCATCGCCATATCGGCCACCGTGAGAGACAGCTATGGCAATGCCGCCAGCGCCAATGTTCAGGTGAACATCACAGGGGTTAATGCGACAAGTCTGACAGCCATTGCCCAAGGTGGCGGTTTGTACACTACGCAATATACTCCGCTGAACCCAGGCGATGATTTTGTCAGCATCCTGGTGGATACAATGGCCATTGGGTCCAGTCCTTACACCTTACCCATTGGCAGTGCTAACGCATCCCCCACAGACATCAATCTGAGCAACAGCAGCATCGCCGAGAACAGTGCTGATAATACGGTTATAGGAACATTGAGCAGCGTGGACACGGCAGGGGATACGCATACCTATAGCTTTGTCGGTCCCAACAACGACGCCGGTGGTCGTTTTGCCATTGTCGATAATCAACTGCAAGTGGCTAATGGCAGTTTGTTAGACTTTGAAACCAATACCAGTCACAGCATCAGTGTGCGCGCCACAGACCAGGGCAGCTTGTTTGTGGAAAGAAGCTTCACCATCACTGTGACCAATGTGCCGGACGTATTGAGTGCGATCGGTATCAATGCAGCGCGAGGCTTCATTGAAGATGCCTCAACCTTTACACTGTTGCCTATTGTTGTAACAGCCGATGCGGACGTGACCGTGTCGTTGTCGCCATCAACAACAGCAGCCGGTAATTTGTTTATCCCGGCCACTGCGGGTGTGGTAATCAACAGCAACGCAGGTACGGGTGAGTGGACGGCCAGTGGTGCCCCAAGCAACGTGAACACCGCTTTGGCAACAACAACTTTTACCCCAGCGGAAAATTACGACAGCAACTTCAGTATCGGCGTGACCGTCAGTGGCAGCGGTTTACCGGATGTCACCGGAACCAAAAACATGGCAGTCACGGCGGTGAATGACGCCCCGGTGTTTAATACAGGATTAGGTGATCAGATCCATCTGGAAGGCACACCAGTTAACGTGGACGCCAGTGCCACAGATGTGGACGGTCCCAACTTGTTTTACAGCGCCACGGGCTTACCTGCGGGTTTGGCTATCAACTCCGGAACGGGGCAAATCACCGGCACACTGGGAGCCACCGCATCTTTGGGCAGCCCCTACACCGTTGACCTCAGCGTCAACGACCAAGGTGTACCCAATGAAGTAGCAAACCGAAGTATCACCTGGACTGTTACCAGCGACAACACAGCCCCCACAGACATCAATCTGAGCAACAGCAGTATCGCCGAGAACAGTGCTGATAATACGGTTATAGGAACATTGAGCAGCGTGGACACGGCAGGGGATACGCATACCTATAGCTTTGTGGGTCCCAACAACGATGCCGGTGGTCGTTTTGCCATTGTCGATAATCAACTGCAAGTGGCTAATGGCAGTTTGTTAGACTTTGAAACCAATACCAGCCACAGCATCAGTGTGCGCGCCACAGACCAGGGCAGCTTGTTTGTGGAAAGAAGCTTCACCATCACTGTGACCAATGTGCCGGACGTATTAAGCGCCACCGGTGTTAATACCGCTGAAGCGTTCATCGAAGACGGCCCGGCATTCACACTGGCCCCCATTGTAGTGACAGCCGATGCAAATGTAAGCGTGTCCCTGCAACCGGCAGTGGCAACGGCAGGCGTCATAACCATCCCCGTCACCGCAGGAGTTACTATTACTGCGGGAGCCGCGGGATTGGTTCAAGCCGACGGCGCTCCGGCCAACGTGAACACCGCTTTGGCAGCGACGACCTTTACCCCGGGGGCGAACCACGACACTAGCTTCGACATCACAGTGGTGGTGACCAATGCCACGTTGAATGTGAACGGCACCAAGATTGTCTCGGTAACGGCACAAAACGACCCACCGGTGTTCAATCATTTGTTACCCGATCGCACAAGTGTCGATGGAGATGTAGTCAATATAGATGCATCTGCTACCGATATAGAGTCAGCGACACTCAGCTATAGTGCCGCCGGTTTACCGGCAGGTTTGGATATCAATACGGTCACAGGTCAGATTACCGGAGCCATCGATCTTACGGCATCGTTGGATGGTCCTTATCCGGTCGTGGTGACTGTGGATGACCTTAGCGGGGCACCTAACGCACAGGTTACAACCAACTTTAATTGGACAGTCAATCCAATGACGGTGGATCCAACGCAAACCAGTGCCAGTATCACACCCTCTGCGGATGTGGTCGCAGGTACACCAATTAATATAACGGTCACCATTCGAGATGCCAACGGAACTGCAAAAGCCATAGGCGGCGATATTGTGACAATGAATATTGCAGGGGCCAATGAAGCCCTGACAATCGTCGCTCCATTGTCGGCAACGGATAATTTAAATGGCACCTATAGTATCAGTTATACGCCGGAAATTGCCGGACTGGATACCTACGATATTGCAGTGGAAATCAACAGCGTACCTTTCACAATATCCGGCAGTTACAGTAAAAACATTGTCGCCGCAGCGGCGGATCCAAACAATAGTGCTCCCAATATACCCGTTGGGCCTTATATACAGAATCAGCCGGTTGATTTGTCGGTGACCGTAAGCGATGTTTTCGGCAATCCGGCAAATGCAGCGGTAGCATTTAATATTTCAGGTCAAAACTTTGTTGGAGCACTATCGGGAGAGGGGGTTTACTCCATTCAATATACTCCTACTAACGTCGGTACAGAGACAATCAATGTCTATGTTGATGCGGTTATAGTGGAGGCGAGCCCCTATAGTCGAAACGTCCTCAGTGCAACTCTAACTGCTAATGGTATTAACGCGGTGGAGACCTTAGTGGAAAATTCTTCTGCTTTTGGTTTAACGCCATTAGAGCTGACCACGTCGGATATAACGCCGGTTTCCACTACGGTTACGTTAACCCTTTCGGATGTGGCAGCAGGCACGTTGCAAGCGGATGCGGTGCCCGGAGTAACGATAGATTTTAACCCGATAACGGGGGTTCTAAGCCTAGTGGGAATGCCTGCAGATGTGAATGTTGCATTGTCTAATGTATTTCTGACCCCTGGTTCAGGGTATTCTACAGATTTTACTATTGCCGTTATCATTAGCGATTCCATTCGAACGGATCTCAATGGGCTAAAATCCATTGGCGTGATTCCGCTGAGCGAAGTGCTGGCTTCTAGTGCGTTCACCACTACACCGCCCAGCCCGGTGTCAGCGGGTACCAACGTGGATCTGGTGCTTTCTGTTAGGGATGCATTGTCAAACCCAATGGATGTAGATGTCGTAATGCTGATGGCAACAGGTAGTGCCAATGAACAATCGCTGTTGGTGGCTAATCCGCAACAGGGTGAGTACACTGCGTCTTATCTTGCAGCAAATCGTGGTACGGATAACTTTGTGATAAGCATAAACGGTACGACATTAAATACAGAACCGTTTATTATTGGGTCCGGTCCAAGCTTACAATCGACACGGCCTGTTAGCGATTATTCCCAAGCTGCACTAAATCAAACATTTTCTCTGGTGTTCGATCAAGCCATAGACCCCAACTCAGTTACTGGAACTGATTTCACCTTACAAGGTGGTGCTGCACCGGTTCCTGGATCGGTCAATGTGATAGACAATAAAGTGATTTTTACACCAGAAGTTCAATTGAACTACGGTGCGAGTTATTTGGCCAGTTTTACTGGGACCGTAGCAAATTTCTCAGGAGCAAGCACGCTTGTAAGCATAGAGTGGCCCGTAACAGTTATGAATGCGCCTCAGGTTATCAGTTCGGAAACTTATGCCAATATTGTTGACTTTGCAGACACCCATTATAAGGCCTCCAATGGAAATATTTTTCACATTTGGACTGAGCGTAACCTCGATACGTATACGAGTTACTATCGCATATATAATGCATTATCCGGTGTTTGGTCTGATCCGCAAGTATTCGCGGGGTATGCCGCCAGCATCCAGTTCTATGAAAGTGCAGCTGGACTGTTGGTGGTTTATGCAGACGGTAGCTCCAGTGTCACAGATCGACGGCAAATTTTTACCAAATTCTATTCCCGCGGGGTATTTACAGACGCAACCAACCACGGCTATTTTCTGCAGCGGAGTTTTTCCGTGGCCAGTGAAGGTGACTTAATCGGAATGGTTACCACAGATGGCTACATTGTAAATTTCAAGTCTTACGATCCAACAAATGATACATGGAGTACTCCATCCCAAATTCATTTGGATTTCGATCGATTGATTGAATCTATCTCATTGGCAAGTAACGGGACAGGTTTTGCTGTCATGTGGGAAGAGATCAATGTCCTGACGGATGAATCTGTCAACTTGATTGGAAAAGTCCACGATGGAGCAACGTGGGGTACCAATATTGATTTGTTAGTGAATTTCTCGGGATTGTTGGACTATATTCTGGCAGGAAATGCTAACGGTTACGCCATGTTGTGGAGTGATGGGCGCAGAATCTATATCAATGACGGTTCCAGCGCCGCGAATACCGCGAATTTGGACGACACCACGGCGGGCAACCGCCTTTATCCCAGGCTGATAAGTTCACCAAGCGGATTCGCGGCCTTTTGGGCTCAAAATGGAACCTGGGTTTCGAATATTTTTCAACAAGGCCGTTGGGGAACCCCCCAATCGATTGGCGGATCTACTTTGTCTGATGTAGTAGTAGATGCCAGTGGGTATCATATTGCCTACGGAGCAGGAGGGGCTCTGTATGTCGCTAGTAACGCCGGACAAGGCTGGGTCAGTACGGTCGCATCACCGATTGATACGTCTGCGCTGTTAACGGGGCTTACCTTAGAAGTCAATGGTTCTAACTACGCAATTATCTGGCAACAGGGATGGCCGGATACATCACTTAATGCAGTTTCCTACGCTGGGCGTTGGTATGGTGTCAGTCAATTAGATACCAGCAGCATTGCATCGCAAAATTTTCGCCACAGCTTGGTGCCAGTGGATAACGGGTTTACGGCATTTTGGCGCCAGGAAGATGGTATTGGGCAGGCATACTTTGGTTCACGTATAAACATGTCAATAGTACCTCCTGCGTGGACGCGGTCTGGCATAGACTTCATGCCGCCGGTAAGTCGAGGTGCAGCTACAGCGCCCCAAATTGCAATTAACGATGCCGGTGTTAAAGTGGCAGTCTGGCGACAAACCAGTGATGTGGGAGTTGATCGTGTTTACTACAGTATGAACGAAACAGGTACATGGCAGCCACCGCAGTTATTGGATTCTTGTACACTCAGAAATAACAATGTACATATCGCGACAAACGGCAACAGCTTTATGATGGTCTGTAAAAGTGGCTCCGATGTCATTGGGTACTATTTAAACGGCAGCACTTTAACGTCAGATAGTATATTTACTTTTAGCGCTGACAGAGTGACTACCTATTACGCTGGGCCAAACATTCTGGCATCAGATGGTACTGACTACGCAGTCGTATATCCGGGTAGCGGGACCAAGTTTCGACTATTAAATTCTGCAACCGGAATATGGGGGCAGATCGAAACATTACCCATTACTCGTGCCTATAACAGTCGATTTGCCTTTCCTAAAATTACCGGCGGATTGGGTGGTTTTGCGGTCAATTGGTGGGAACAGCCAACGTCTACAACTTATTCCGCAAGTCAGTACGCTGCCACTTACAATGCGGGGACCTGGACGCCAAGTACTCGAATCAGCACCATAGAAACCGGCGCTTCTACGTATCAATTAACAAATGCATTCCGCAATCACATTACGTCAGTTGGCAGCGATTTTCTTGCTACCTGGGTTTCCAGTGATTTGTATACGTCCAGGTTTACAAGCCCATCCTGGAGTGCTGAAACTATGGTTACAGCACCAGGCGCCGTGGCGGCGACGACGCCAATACACAGTGCCTCCAATGGGTTTGGGTATAACATGGTTTGGGGTGTTACCGATTATCAGGCAACTTTGTTTGATGGTAGCAACTGGACTTCACACACAGTTCCTAACATGGTCCCGATAGTAAGACCGATTACACAATCCAATGGCAACGGATACGCGGTAATAGGGGGTATTGCCGGCAATGCAGCTTTTGCAAAATATGAATCCAATGAATGGACAGGATCGCTGCTGCTTGAAAATAAAGGAACCGCCGTAACAAATATCTATCTTGCTCCCAGTGGTTCCAATTATAGCGCTATATGGTCTCAACCGGATGCTGAGTTTGTTGCAGATCCACAAACACCACGAATTTGGGTTTCCGATGATTTCTAGGTTTGGAAAAAAATCTTGTGCCGGAGCAGGGTTGTAACTAATTATGCAGGAATAGAGAGTCATTATGCGATTTAGAAAAATCAGGCAGTTATGTTTCCAATGTTCCGTTGTTGGATTTTTGTTGACATCGTTAACTTTGTTTTCTACGCAGCTACACGCCACCGTTGTCAACCACTCTGTTAAAACAGCCCAAGGTGCCCCCCTCACCATCGATTTAAACGGTGTGATCACCAATATCACGACGGTAAACGTACAAGTGGCCAGCGCACCGGCTGCGGGGAATACGGCGGTTGCGGTTACCTGCTCTGACTTGAGCAATGCTTGTGTTTTGTATACACCGGACCCGGCTTTTGTGGGGGTGGACAGTTTTGATTACTCGGTGGTGAACGATTTAGGCGCTACCGAAGTAGCTACCGTCACTGTTAGGGTGGGGGATGTGAGTCAAGCAGGCAATGTTGGCGTGATTCCAGCGGTAGAAGTGGAGAATATGCTGGAAAATACCTTGTGCCTGGGTTCTCAAACGGGAGATTTGTTAACCCTATGTACCATACTGGCAACCACAGCGGCAGGCAGCGAAGACAGGCGAATTTTAATAAGAGCATTAACTCCGGAAGACGTGGCTGCACAGGGTTCCATGGACGAGTTATTGGCTACTGCACAACTGAATAATATTACACGCCACTTAGCGGCTCTTAGAAACACGCAGCAACAAGTTGCGATAGGTGGATTGAGCTTTAGGCTGGATAGCAAAAACATACAATTGGCAGAACTATTAAAGGGAACCCAAAGCGGGGGTGCCGCCGGTAGTGGGGGAAATGCATTGTCCTGGTTTATCAACGGAGATATCAGCAATGGTGAGCAGGAAGAAACCCTGTACGAAGACGGTTTTGATTTTTTTACCGGCACCGTGTCCACCGGCCTGGATCTGCGTTTGAACTCAGGCGTAGTGGGGCTGGCGTGGGGTTTATCCAAAACCAGTACCGATGTGTTGTATGAAATGGGTGGGCTGGAGGCGCTGTCAAACAGCGTAATTGCCTATGGCAGTTACTATCCCACTCAGGAAACTTATGTGGACTTTATTATCAGCGCCAATTTTACCAGATTTGAGTCGGAACGGCGGATAGTTTTTGGAACCTTTGATGATTTGGTCAGTAGTCAAAACGATGCCACATCGGTAGCCCTTCGTTTGGAATCCGGCGTAAATTTAGCCCAAAGCGGGGCGTTTAATATGAGTCTGGATTTTAAAGCAGAGTATACTAAAACCAACATTGACGGTTATATTGAGCAAGGCAATTCTCTGTTTGCCGTTACCATAGACGACCGAGAGAGCAATCAAGCCAAGACCATCCTGGGCACGTCCATGAGTTATGCGATTAGCACAGGGGTAGCAGTGATTCGGCCGCAGATGGATTTGTACTGGGTACATCAATTCAATGAAGAAGCGGGTAAAGTACAGGGGTTTTTTAATGCCGACCCGACTCAGACCCGATTTGCCTTTGATTCCAATCTGCCGGATACGGACTATTTAAAACTGGGCCTGGGTATGAGCATTATACTGCCCGGCGGCAGCACCGGTTTTGTGCAATTGGGTACGGTTTTGGATAAGGACTACACCAGTAGTCGACGCTTGTCCATGGGTCTACGATTGGAATTGTAAACAAGCCACGAACTGTCTGTTAAAGAGCGCGCAAAAGTATTAGAATGCCGCCGAAAATGAAAATAAGTTTGTAAGTAATTGATTGAGAAATTGGGTTAGGTTAAGATCGCCCCATTGTGGAATTTATCTTGCAAGCTACTTTTTAATTGAATTTTGTAATTCACGTGGTCTCTCGTACGGATCACCACTGACAAGGAAAAAAACATGCCTGTTATTACTCTTCCTGACGGTTCCAAACGTCCATTCGATCATTCGGTTTCCATCCATCAAGTTGCAGAATCCATCGGGCCGGGGCTGGCCAAAGCCGCCATAGCCGGGCGTGTGGGTGATAAATTGCTGGATACCTCCCATGTGATTGAGTCCGATGCGGAGCTCAGTATTATCACCGAGAAAGACGCAGAGGGTCTGGAGATTATTCGTCATTCCACTGCCCATTTATTGGCTCAAGCGGTGAAACAGTTATTTCCTTCCGCACAGGTGACCATAGGCCCTGTGATTGAAGACGGTTTTTATTACGATTTTGCTTATGAAAAACAGTTTACTCCTGAAGATCTGGGCAAAATCGAGAAAAAAATGCAGGAGCTCGCCAAGCAAAACCACTCGGTTAACCGTAGTGTGATGTCGCGGGATGATGCTGTGGCCTATTTTCGCGGCATCGGCGAGGAATACAAAGCCCAAATCATCGAAGATATTCCCAAGGGTGAAGTGTTGTCTTTGTATACTCAGGGTGATTTCACCGACTTATGCCGTGGACCTCACGTGCCTGCCACGGGCCACATCAAAGCGTTTAAGCTGATGAAGCTGGCCGGGGCTTACTGGCGTGGCGACTCCAACAACGCCATGCTGCAGCGGGTGTACGGTACAGCCTGGGTCAATAAAAAGGACCTCAAAGCGTATTTGCATCGGCTGGAAGAAGCGGAAAAGCGTGATCACCGCAAACTGGCCCGCAAGCTGGATTTATTCCATACCCAGGAAGAAGCACCGGGCATGGTGTTTTGGCACCACAACGGTTGGACCATCTATCAGCAGGTGGTGAGCTATATTCGTTCCGTTATCCTGAAAAAGGGTTACGAAGAAGTCCATACGCCGCAATTGGTGGACAGGACCTTATGGGAGAAATCCGGTCATTGGGAAAAATTCCGCGACGATATGTTTACAACAGAATCGGAAAATCGCGACTACGCGGTCAAGCCCATGAACTGTCCCTGCCATATCCAGATATTTAATCAGGGCCTGAAAAGCTACCGCGATTTGCCTTTGCGCATTTCCGAATTCGGTTCCTGTCACCGTAATGAGCCTTCGGGGACGTTACACGGGTTAATGCGGGTACGTAATTTTGTTCAGGATGATGCCCATATATTTTGTACGGAAGATCAAATCCAGGATGAGGTATCGGCATTCATAGATTTGCTCTATGGTGTATATGCTGATTTCGGTTTTAAAGAAGTTATCGTCAAATTGTCTACACGTCCGGAAAAACGGGTGGGGTCTGACGAAGTTTGGGACAAGGCCGAGCACGCCCTGGAACAGGCGCTCAATGCCAAACAGCTTGTCTGGGACTTGCAACCGGGTGAGGGGGCATTTTACGGTCCTAAAATTGAGTTTTCATTGAAGGATTGTCTAGGTCGGGTGTGGCAATGTGGTACTATCCAGGTGGATTTTTCCATGCCGGCTCGTTTGGATTCTCATTATGTGGCAGAGGATGGCACAAAACATGTGCCCGTCATGCTGCATCGAGCGATTTTGGGGTCTGTAGAGCGTTTTGTGGGTATTCTCATCGAAGAATATGCCGGTGCTTTTCCTGCCTGGTTGGCTCCTTGGCAGGTGGTCGTCATGAATATTACCGACCGACAGAGCGATTTTGCCCAAAAAATTGAAAATTCATTAAGAAATCTTGGTTTTAGGGTTAAATCCGACTTGAGAAACGAGAAAATCGGATTTAAAATTCGCGAGCACACAATGCAGAAAATCCCCTACCTCATTATTTTGGGAGATAGGGAAGAGGAAGATAATTCGGTGGCCGTACGCACGCGTGGTGGTCAAGACCTGGGAAGCATGGATTTGAACAGTTTCGCCAAGGGTCTTGAAAAAGAAATCGCGAGCCACGGCCGTCATGTTTTGGAGGTTTAAAGTATCGCCGCAGAAAAACAGGTTCGTTTGAACGATGAAATAACAGCGCCTCAAGTCCGGGTAATTGGAGCGGATGGGGAACAGGTGGGCATAATGGCTGTCAGTGACGCATTGCAGAAAGCCTACGACGCTGAATTGGATCTAGTGGAAATCGTTCCTAATGCAGATCCGCCGGTTTGCCGGGTCATGGACCACGGCAAGTATTTGTTTGAAGAAAACAAAAAACGGCATGCGGCGAAAAAGAAACAAAAACAGATCCACGTTAAGGAAATCAAATTTCGTCCGGGTACGGATATTGGAGATTACGAGGTAAAACTACGTAACCTTAAACGTTTCCTCACCAACGGGGATAGAGTTAAAGTCACTCTGCGATTTCGTGGTCGCGAGATGGCTCACCAGGAACTGGGTCTGGAATTGCTCAAACGGGTAGAGGCGGATCTGGAAGAATTGGGCGCGGTTGAGCAGTTTCCCAAAGTGGAAGGCCGAGCCATGGTGATGATCATTGCGCCTAAGAAAGGGCAATAAGAAAAACGGCAATTGATATTGTCGGCCGCTATCGGCCTCAGTCGAGAAGTTTGATTCGAGGCAGGTAGAAGCTGTTCCAAACTGGGTTGGATATCCGATTTGGGGCAGTTGTAAAAAAGAGCGTACTGCTGTTGGCCGGTGTGGCACCCAGGCTCCCAGTTATAAACGTACGCAGTTGTTTAATTAGAAAATGTGGAGTTAGTTATGCCAAAGATGAAAACAAACCGTGGCGCTGCCAAACGGTTTCAACGTTCGGGGTCAGGCGGGTTCAAGCGTGCCCAGTCACACCGGCGTCATATTCTGACCAAGAAAAGCAGCAAGCGCAAACGTCACTTGCGTTCCCCCAGTCTGGTTGCAGAGTGCGATACCTCAATGGTAAGTCGCATGATGCCGTACGTGTAAGGGGGTGGAATCATGGCAAGAGTAAAACGTGGCGTCACTGCACGCGCTAAACACAAAAAAGTACTGGATAAAGCCAAGGGTTATTCCGGTCGTCGCAAAAATGTCTACCGCGTAGCGGTACAGGCAGTCACCAAAGCCGGGCAGTATGCCTACCGCGACCGTCGTCAGCGCAAACGTCAGTTTCGCGCATTATGGATAGCCCGAATCAATGCGGCTGCACGTGAGTGTGGTTTATCCTACAGCCGATTTATTAACGGCTTGAAAAAAGCATCTATCGAAATCGATCGAAAGGTGCTGGCAGACTTAGCCGTATTTGAAAAACAGGCCTTTTCGGCCTTAGCGGAAAAAGCCAAAGCCAGTCTTTCCAGCTAAGTTACCTGTTTTACCGGCTTTATAAGTAAACACAAGGGGGGAAAGGCTAACGCTTTTCCCCCCTTTTGTGTTTTTGTAGATAAATATCCATCACTCATCGAGGTACCATCGTGTCGAAAGAGCTCCAACAGCTCGTATCCGAAGCGGAGAAAGCCATAACATCAACCGCCGACTTAAAAGAGCTGGATCAGCACCGAGTCCATTATTTGGGGAAAAAAGGACTCATCACCGCGCAAATGCAATCTCTGGGTAAACTGCCCCCGGAGGAGCGCAAAGAGGCGGGCAAAGTCATTAACCAGGCCAAACAAGCCGTACAAGTCGCTATCGAAACCCGCAAACAAAAACTGCAGCAGGAAGATCTGGAGCGCAAGCTGGCCTCGGAAGCCGTAGACGTGACCCTGCCCGGGCGTGGCTTAAACGGTGGTGGTCTGCATCCCATCACTCAGACCATTGCTCGAATTGAAGCCATGTTTGCCAAAATGGGTTTTGAAGTGGTCGAGGGTCCGGAAGTGGAAGATGACTATCACAACTTCGAAGCCCTCAATATTCCCGAGTCGCATCCGGCGCGTGCCATGCACGATACCTTTTATTTTAATGATCATTTGGTACTGCGTACCCACACATCTCCGGTACAAATTCGAGTCATGGAAGAGCGCGAACCGCCTTTAAAAATTATTGCGCCGGGTCGAGTGTATCGCTGCGACTCGGATCTGACCCATACCCCTATGTTTCATCAAGTGGAAGGCTTGTTGGTGGATCGCGCCGTAAGTTTTGCTGATCTCAAGGGGATGTTGGACGAGTTTCTGAAGCACTTCTTTGAGCGAGAAGATTTGGAAGTGCGGTTTAGGCCCTCCTATTTTCCCTTTACCGAACCGTCAGCCGAGGTGGATATCCAATGCGTCATGTGCTCCGGTAAGGGATGTCGCGTCTGCAGTCAGACCGGATGGTTGGAAATACTGGGTTGCGGCATGGTTCAGCCCAAAGTTTTCGATTACGTCAAAATCGACAATGAAAAATACACCGGTTTTGCTTTCGGCATAGGGGTGGAGCGCATGGCTATGTTGCGCTACGGCATCAATGATTTGCGTCTGCTATTTGAAAATGATTTACGTTTTTTACAGCAGTTTAACTAATTGTTACCGACCCAAAGCAGACAGCGCTTAACAACACTATGAGTTAAACAAAAATTATGAAATACAGTGAAAATTGGTTACGAGAATGGGTGAATCCGGACGTTAGCACGGAACAGCTGTCGCATCAGCTTACCATGGCCGGATTGGAAGTGGATGCCGTGGAGCCGGTAGCGGCTGCCTTGGATAAGGTGGTGGTTGGGCGCGTGATCAGCCTGGAACCCCATCCCGATGCCAATAAATTAAAAGTATGTCAGGTCGACGTGGGTGCCGATGCGCTGCTGAACATTGTCTGTGGTGCTTCCAATGTTGAGCAAGATGGTCGCTATCCGGTTGCCACTGTGGGTGCGCAATTACCCGGTGGTATCAAAATCAAAAAGGCCAAACTGCGTGGCGTACCGTCCTTTGGTATGTTGTGTTCCGCTACCGAACTGGGCATGGCTGAACAGGCCGATGGCTTGTTACCTTTACCGGGGGATGCGCCGGTCGGCGAGGCAGTGAGTGAGTATTTACAGCTAAACGACAACAGCATTGAGTTGGGTTTAACACCCAACCGTGCCGATTGTTTGAGTATTCGCGGTGTCGCCCGGGAAGTCGGAGTGATTAATCGCAAAAGCGTCAATGCCCCCAAGATTGCAGAAACCGCAGCCAAACTAAAAGACGAACTTTCCATCGAACTTAAAGCGGCAGAGCAATGCCCACACTATGTTGGGCGAATAATTAAAGGCATTAACCCCAAAGCACAAACGCCCATGTGGATGCAGGAAAAACTGCGTCGAAGTGGCGTGCGCAGCATCAGTCCCGTAGTGGATGTGACCAACTATGTGTTGTTGGAATTGGGTCAACCCATGCATGCATTTGATTTGGATAAACTCTCCGGTGGTATTGTGGTGCGTATGGCCAAGAAGGGCGAAAAGATCACCTTGCTGGATGGCCAGGAAATTGAATTGGCTGCTGACAATTTGGTGATAGCGGATCACAAACAGGCCCAGGCCTTAGCCGGCATCATGGGTGGAAACGATTCGGCCGTAGATGAGAGCACTACCAATATCTTTCTGGAAAGCGCCTTTTTCAGCCCCGAGTACATGGCCGGGAAGGCGCGCCGTTTTGGATTGCACACCGATTCTTCTCATCGGTTTGAGCGCGGTGTGGATCCCCAATTACAAAAGCAGGCCGTGGATCGAGCCACGCAACTTTTGTTGGAGCTGGTAGGCGGTGAGGCGTCTGTGGTATCGGATGTGAGCAGTGAGAAGCATTTGCCGCAGCGTGTTCCCATTGAGCTGCGTGCTGAGCGTATTGCCAGAGTCTTGGGAGTTACCGTGGAAGCGCATACGGTAACCGATATCCTGCGACGTCTGGAAATGGAGGTCACTGTGACGGGCCACCAGTGGCACGTGACACCTCCCAGTTTTCGATTCGACATCGAGACCGAAATCGATCTCATTGAAGAAGTCGCTCGCATTTACGGTTATGCAGAAATCCCAAGTAGCTCCAGCAAAAGCGCCTCTCATGTGGGTAAAGAGTCGGAAAACCATCTTCCGCTGCGTCGTTTTCGCGACACTCTGGTAGCTCGTGGTTATCAGGAGGCTATCACCTACAGTTTTGTGGATCCTGATTTGCAAATCTTATTCGATAATAATGAAAATAAACTGGCGCTAACTAACCCGATCTCCGCCGAAATGTCGGAAATGCGTACAAGTTTGTGGCCGGGTTTGGTACAGGCCGCACTTTATAACATAAATCGTCAACAAGAGACTGTACGTTTGTTCGAATCTGGTCTAAGGTTTCTGAAGTCAAATGACGATATAAATCAAGAGGCTATACTGGCCGGTTTGCACTTTGGTAGTGCCTGGCCGGAACAGTGGGGTGAACAACAGCGATCCGTAGACTTTTTTGATGTGAAAAATACCACGGAAACCCTATTGAAATTGTCAGGTGAAGCAGATACATTTATTTATAGGCCAGACAAGCACTTAGCATTACACCCGGGGCAATGTGCCCGGATTGTAAAACCGACAGACTCAGGAGAAGAGACCGTTGGCTGGTTGGGGGCCCTTCACCCGGAACTCGCCAGAAAACTGGATTTGGCACAGCCCTTGTATTTGTTTGAGCTGCGTTTAGATTCAGTGAGTTATCGCCAAACACCGAAATTTTGCGAAATTTCCAAATTTCCGGCAATTCGGCGCGATTTGGCCATTGTTGTAGACGAAAAAATTCGTGAACAAGCAGTAAGTGACTGTATTAAAAGGGCAACACCGTCTATACTGAAAACTTTGAAGTTGTTTGACGTGTATAGCGGTGAGCGGATCGAAAGCGGTAAAAAGAGCCTGGCCTATGGCCTGGTGTTGCAGAATCAGGAAAGAACGCTCACGGATGAAGAGGTAGACTCGGTTTTATCGGAAATAATGTCTATACTAAACAAGGAATTGAACGCAACTCTTAGAGAATAAGTGAGAGGAATAATGGCGCTTACAAAAGCTGAGATGGCAGAGAAACTGTACGAGGAACTTGGCCTCAACAAACGCGAAGCCAAGGAAATAGTTGAGGCCTTTTTCGCTGAAATTAGCGAAGCCTTAGAGGGCGGGCGGCAAGTGAAACTGTCCGGATTCGGTAATTTCGATCTTCGTAATAAAAACGAACGTCCCGGACGTAATCCAAAAACGGGTGAAGAAATTCCTATCACGGCACGACGTGTAGTGACTTTTCGCCCTGGCCAGAAGTTAAAAGCTAGGGTCGAAGCGTATGCTGGAAGCAGCCAGCAATAACGAACTCCCAGTGATTCCCGGCAAACGCTACTTCACCATTGGTGAAGTCAGCGAGTTGTGTGGCGTTAAGCCGCATGTGCTGAGATACTGGGAGCAGGAATTTCCCCAACTTAAACCGGTAAAAAGACGCGGCAACCGACGCTATTACCAGCGTCACGACGTGATCATGATTCGTCAAATTCGTAGCCTGCTGTATGAACACGGCTTTACCATCGGTGGTGCCCGCCAGAAGCTCGAAGGCGGCGAAGCCAAGGAAGACGTCAACCACAGCAAGCAGGTCGTTCGCCAGCTCATCTGCGAATTGGAAGACCTGCAAGAAATCCTAAAACGGTAAAAACGTTCAAAAAATACCAATTTCCAATACCACAAAGGACGGTCTTCATGTAGAATACCGCCCTGTGTCAAAACGGGCCTTTTTTCCGAACTTCTTGTCAAAAGATCCCACCAGACACAAATCAGTCGGGGTGTAGCGCAGCCTGGTAGCGCACCACAATGGGGTTGTGGGGGTCGGAGGTTCAAATCCTCTCACCCCGACCAAACAAACAAAAACATCGGTTTATACCGGTGTTTTTTTTTGTTCGTTAGGTTGGACCTGAACCGACGAGGAGGTTCTAAGCCGAAGCACATGGATGTGCAAGTGTCGCGAGAAGGCAAGGATGCCAGAAGCGACCGAAGCACATGGATGTGCAAGTGTCGCGAGAAGGCAAGGATGCCAGAAGCGACCTCTCACCCCGACCAATATTCAAAAACCGGTTAAATACCGGTTTTTTTATGGGCGGGTGATTTGAAGTTACCCAACACACATGCACCATACACAGCCCCAGGGTAGGGCGGAATAGTCCGCGTATTCCGCCAAGCAGAAGTCAATATCTTCTCGTAAGTGGTTCAACACAACAGATCCACTAGTCCGCAAACACTCACACTGTTTCGAAATCAATTGCATTATAGAAGCTTTGGAAGCACTGCTTGAAAAATACGAAACCCAGCTCGCTGATGAGAATTTGGATGAAGACGATCGATCGGATATTACCAATGACCACGGTTACGCTAAGATCTTACTAAGCAACTACAAAGATAAGAGTGATGAAATGCGACTAGATCTATAATAAAAATACAACCAATTTGAAGCCTCTTTGATGGGGTACACATTCGCAAAAAGCTACATATTTGGTCCTGGCTTGACCGGTTTAAACATAAGTGATGCAATGACTAGTTATACACCAAACGAACTTGCCTGGATGCTTGCGGCCATTAAAGCCTATGTCAATGATATTTACCCTCGCTTGAGCGAAATCAGGGATCAAGTAGACAGGCTTGATGGCGATGAAGACGCCGATGGTGATGAATTAGACAATCTCAACGATCAGCAATATCGGTTAGATCAAAAAATTACCGCTTACAACGATTTGTTTCACTATCTCGAAAATGCATACGATAGTCAGTATCGCGCTGAATACAATAAAGAACCTCCACCAAAAATGACTTTATATGAGCAATAATATGGCGCAACTGGAACCCAAAACTTTGCTACGCGTTGAAGAGGCGCTTTCTTTCTACTTGGGTGAGTTGCAGAAACGAGCGGTTGTCGCAGCAGAGCAGGATGCGGCTCAAATACGAGATGACATCGATGAACTGAGTCGACTTTTGAAAAAGGTGACTGCTGATTATGATGAACAATCAAAAACTTAATACAAATCTCCCAACATGCATTTAGAATTCCCCCCCCCCAGTTTTTGATTCTTACGAGTTCAAAACCGAAGCTAAGGAAGCATGAAAAACTAATTAATCCAGTAGAGAAAGGAGCACTATACCAATCACAATACACACAACACTGGCTGCTATCAGTGAATATGAGTCCCGTTCATCGCTATTTCTTTGTTCTTCCACTTCCTCGCAATAACCTTTTTTGAGAGCCGATACCTTAGGGTTTCGTGGATCGAAATAGACATCGGTTTCACTATTGTCATGATAATTATTATTTATCAAGTATTGCTTTGCCTGCTCTTCTGAATCTTTATTCAACTGGAATAGGCCCGGTGCAAATGCTGCGCCTACGTAGGAATTACCGCTTACCGAAAAGCTATATTTGATTTTTATTGCGTAGTAAATATCATCATTCGTTTCATCCCCAGTTCTTGCGATTTCTTCTACAACGCTCGTTGTGACGATACGACCTTTTGCTTTCTCCCACGAGTAAGATAAGTCAACCTCTCGATCCAGTAAGGCTATTTTACTCCGGTAGTAAACTGCTCCGACCAATGAGCCAATAGAAGACAATATCATGAAAGTAAAGAAAATCGCCTTTGGATTCTGCTTGTCATTGTACGACAGTCTATAAGGAGGTGCACTGCTTGATATGGTTGGGGAGCTGGAAATTCTTGGTTCCTCACCGTTTGTAGAGCTAGAGCTATAACAATCAGCAGCAACAATGATTGTCGCAAGAAAAATGATAGCAAGCGCAGCTGTTGAATTTTTCAAATCTATGCCCTTTCACTGCTACAAAATAATCTTCGGATACAACAACGATACTTTCATGATACGACAAGGCAATATAGGGTAGGGTGGCATAGTCTCTCTCGGCTCCTTGCCTTTTGTGACACTTGTGCGTCCTGCACTTCGGCCCGCGTATTTCGCCGAGGAGGTTAAACTTCGCAATTGACTTGTATTTTGAACTTTGCGATTTTCCCTCTTATCAAATAAAAGCAAGCGGTAACTGACCCTATCCCTTGAAACCCGAAAGTTAGACTCCAAATACGGTATAGCAGAATGCTAGACATTCACAAAACAAAACTGTGGACTATGCCAAACAAATTTATATTCTCCAAAAAATATGACTTTTCTTTACTGGGTTTCGACAAACTGCATCCGTTTGACGGGAAAAAATACAGCAAAGCATGGAACCTATTACAAGCAGACTACGGATCGAATTTAAAATCAGAATTAAGAACAGAACTAAGAAGAGAGTTAAGCAAAGCCTTGATAGAACCCACGGAGCCCATTGCACCGGAGCAGCTGTTAAGCATCCATACGCAACAATACTTGGACTCGCTGTCATCCTCTAAAGTCATTGCCCAAGTATTGGAAGTGGGTGCCGTTAGCTATTTGCCTAACAAAATACTGCAAAACAGTTTTCTAAAACCGGCGCGATTAGCCGTTTCCGGCACCGTTGAAGCTGCCACGCAGGCTTTAACTCATGACTGCATTGCAGTGAATATCGGCGGTGGTTTTCACCACGCCTTTCCGGATCACGGAGAAGGGTTCAGCTTTTTCGCGGATGCCGCTTTAAGCATTGAACACTGCCGATCCAAAGGATTAATTTCCGCTACCGACAATATTCTCATGATTGACCTGGACGCACACCGGGGCAACGGATTTGAATTCATCTACGCCAAAGATCCCAGAGTCCACATGTTGGACATGTACAATTTTCAAGTATACCCAGGAATACATCCGGGAGAACCGAAAGATTTTCCTTATCTGATTCCCCTGAAAGCATACAGCAACACAGACCACTATCTAAACACTTTACAGCAGCACCTGCCTGAATTTCTAAACAGTGTCGAAAAACCCAAACTGGCTTTTTACAATGCCGGAACCGATATACTGGACCAAGACCCATTGGGCGGGCTGCGTGTTTCCTACGACGGTGTAGTGGAAAGAGACCAAACGGTTTTAAAAGCATTACACGACCGAAAAATCCCCACCGTCGTCATGACCAGTGGCGGCTATTCCAAAGATTCCTATAAATTGATCGCCGATATGTGTCGCTTTGTGGTGGGGCTGGATTCGTAAATCGTGTGTCGCAAACTGAGATCTGACGGTGATTTCGCTTTCAAATATAAAATTTCTATAACAAAGCCATAACGTTTCAATAACTTCGTGCATATTCGATTGTATTGAGGGAAGCAGATAACTACACTCTATACCCAACACCGATCTAACTAACTTGGAGAAAACATGAGTGTAAAATCAAAAGTAACCGGTGCCGCGCTTGCGATTGCTGCTGCCGGCCTATTCGGATGTGCAAGTACCACGACGATGGAAACATCGGCTGTATCAGAGAACATACATTGTTATGGTGTGAACAAGTGCAAAGGTCAAAATGACTGTAAAACGGCAAGTAATGAGTGCAAAGGACACGGGTCCTGCAAAGGCCAGGGTTTTGTATCCATGTCAGAGAAAGCCTGTGATCAATTGGGTGGTAAAGTGGGTGCCTAAGGGGGCTCCTTAAAAAAGGATCAAAAAGAAATTGGGGGTGTCGTTGTACTTTTGGCTTACCCCGGTTTCCTAATGTGGACTTTTAACTTTATGGGAATACCAAGCTTTCTAATTGAAACAAAGGAATAAATACCGGAAAACGTCCAAGCAAGGGTCTTGATTGAGCTATTTTGATATAATTAAGTAGAGATTACAATGGCATCCTCGCTAGCTAGCTAATGCCAAGAGCACATCGTCGTTTTATTCCCGAAAACCCACAGATCGAAAATAGGGCTCAGAGTTAATGGGCCCAGTTTTTGTGTTATACTAACGCCTGTTTTGTGTCACAGACTAAATGTCCTTTGAGTCTCGATTTGTACAAAAATAGTCCTGTTTCGGGGGTGGCTATGTTTTACCTGTATCGTTTTGGATTGACTGTGGTGGTATGTCTGTTCTTTATCGTTGCATGTGGGGGTGGATCAGATTCTGCGCAGGGGGAATCGGGTGGTCAACCCCTGGTCGTAACCGAAGTCAGTGAGGTCGAAATCCAAGAAAACAACATTGAAGTTTTGCAAGTCAATGTGTTAAATAGAGAAAATCAGAACCTTTCTTTTTCTCTCGACGGCTCGCTCCTGGATTCAAGACTATTTTCCATCGACTCAACGGGCTCATTAGTATTCAATATTGCCCCTGATTTTGAGAATCCACGTGATGAAAATTCCGACAACATTTATGAAACTCGGATTATTGTAAGCAATGCCAAACAATCTGTTTCCTTTGATTTGTCCATATCGGTTACGGATGCTGTCGTAAACGCTGCTGTAAATACGGCGCCCTTTGTTCTGAGTCCAAGTTCTATTGTGATTGAGGAAAATCAGTTACAAGTGGCTACTGTAATTGCTTCCGACAAAGAAGAACATCCCATATCCTTCTCTATTAGCGGTAGAGATAGTTCAGATTTCAATTTGGATGTAAATTCAGGAGCGTTGAGCTTCAAAGTCACGCCGAACTATGAATCACCAGTAGACGCAAATACAGATAATAAATACGAGCTTAGAATTACTGCCTCAGATGGAGCGCTGTCCACTACTGTAAGTATATCCGTAGAAGTCACGGATACAAATGACGCTCCCATTTTTCTTTCTTCAGATGTGGTGAGGGTTTACGAAAATACGACCAAAGTACAGCAGATAGAAGTGCTGGATGAGGATGGTGACACTTCATTTACCTATGCCATTACGGGTACAGATAGGTACAGATTTACGGTTTCAGATACCGGTTTATTGGAGTTAGCGAGCCCAAGGGCATACAATCGTTGGGATAGCTTATATGAGATTGTATTGACCGTTGATGATGGTGTGTCAAGCAGGGAGCAGATGTTAAGCGTTTATATTGTTCAGCATGCGTTACAACCCAATTTAAATTTTGGAGACATCAATCCGGAAAATCCCAGCCAAAGATTGGCTTTCACAGCACTGTCAAGCAATCCAACTGGTGCAGAGACTGTATTCGATATAGCGATAAGCGGTGACCAAAAACCAATTGTGGTGGGTAGTATTTGGAACGGAGTCGATTATGACGCCAGAATTTGGCGTTACACCGCAGAAGGGGTTTTGGATACGGACCTCGTTACTGGCTTCGGGCCCATTGATCCAGACGATAGCAGCAAAAGGCTTGGCTATAGCACTCACCGTAATGCGGCTGGGGGAGATGGTAATGATAGAGCCCGTGGGGTTGTTGTTACTGCTGATAACAAAATTGTAGTAGTGGGTTCTAGTCAATTGTCTAAATTCGACTATCGTGGCATCGTTTGGCGTTATACACAAAGCGGTGAGTTAGATGTTGAGTTTGGAGACCCGGATGCGAGTAATCCCGGACAGCGTAAAGGTTATGGGGTGATATTATTGTCCTCGGGGTTTCGCGATGTGGGATTGGCATTGGATGGAGGAATTATCGCCACCGGGCACAGCTCTGCGGATTTATTGGGTGGCACTGGATCAGCTATGAGTCTTTGGAAACTAACAGCAACTGGTGAACCGGATACCACATTTGGTTTGCTTTCTGACAATCCACCCGTAAGAACAGGACATACCCTATGGTTTTCCGGCGATGGTGAGGGAGTTTACGGTAGGTATCTTGCTCTGAAAACTAACGGCCAAATTGTTGTAGCAGGTACCACTGCAAATGATGATCCGATTGTTTGGGCATTCAATCAAGACGGTACACAGGCTAGTTTCGAGGGAAGGAGTTTAGCTACGATGGTTACTTCCCTAAGTGGAATGGCGATAGCGCCGGATGGTGGAATTATGATGTTGTCGAAATCGAAGTCGAACAGTGAACCGTTTGTAGATGAGCCAGTGTTGGTGCGTCTAACAGCAGGGGGGTATTTGGATCGTGACCTATATAGTGGTTTTGGACCAACCTTCGAATTCTTTGGGTTCACTTATCGAAGAGGACATAGCTACCCGATAAAGGGATCGACTAATGCTGATATTATAGTTACAGGTATAAGCGTATTACCCAACAATAAAACGCTGATCAGTGGATACGAGCGCATAAACTCTGAGCGTGTGGATAGTGTGGTCCTACGATACAACGAGGACGGTTTCCTGGAGGGACTTGATTATCACAACACCGGTATCACAACACCTGAGGAAGATTTTCCAAGAGCTATGTTGTTAACTGGTGATAGAGTGTTTGTAGCGGGAGAGAATTCAACAGCTCAGCAAGGTGGAAACAAAGTTTTTGTGAAGGGTTTTATAACTGCACCTTAACCAATGAAGAAAACCGGGGAAGTTTTTTGACCCCGGTTTTGGCGGAAGGACGTCAGTTGCCGTGCTAGGAGCGCCAACGTTGTACCACAGGTGCCGCCAGTTTAATGATGAACACCACGGCGCCCAATAATGCAGTGGTGGCAGCGACTTGTAAACTGGTGCCGAGGTAGCCGATGGACAGCAACACCAAGGCGAACCCGCTACCTAATACCCACCAACTGGCTTTGTGTCTGTTTTGTTCCGCAAGTTTTTCAGAGGGAAATTTGATTAAAAAGATGGCCAGCCAAATGAGCAAAACACCAATGATACTGACCCAAATACCAAGAGTTTTTCCTTCTACGGATGTGTAACGAATAGTGAAAAAGGCAGGCGTTTGTGATTTGTTGGCATAGAGTTTCGCAAACTCGAAACGAATACCCTGTGTTGGTACGTTTACCTTAAAAGCACCGGCTTGATTTTTGTTTGCCTGACCGCTTTGATGCATGGTCATGTCCCTGGGATTGGCTCTGGCGTTTCTTGCGATGATATCCATATTGGATTCCACATCAACATAGTCGGGGCCGAAGGGTACAAACACATTCCAATGGGTTTTGGTCACGACCATATCCGGCAGTGGCAGGTGTGTGCCTATGGAACCCATCATGCTGAGTTTGGATATGGGTGTTGCATAGACGATTTCCACTGGAAATCCACTGGTGGAATTGATCATTTTAATCAAAATGCCGTTACTGTCTTCGCTGGCACTGGCGGGTTTTTCCGCCTGGTTATCGACGAATACGGACCACACTTCGGATTCGGCCGGTAAACTCAAACGCAGGAACTGGCGTCGACTATTGCGAACCAGGTACTTGGCCGTGGTAACCACCAAGCCGTCGTTGGTAACCAGACTTTGGTATTCTGCGGTTTCTATGGATGCTTCCTGGACCAGTATTTCCTTATGCCGGGTGATTTTTAAACTCAATTCATAAGGTGGCTTGGCATGCACATATTTAAACGCCAGCAATATGGGGTTGGTGGTTTTTAAAACCAATTGTTGCGGTAGTTCATTAATATCAACTGTGGTGAGTTGCGTAAACTTGGACGTTTGTACTTCCACCGCGGTAAGGGCTTCCACGGCAAGACGTCCATGCTCCACCTCAGCGCCTTCAACACCCAGAGTGGGTACCGCCAATTCGTCTATTCCGTCTTTCATGATTTGCTCGTAATTCACTTCAAGACGAAACTGGCCTTCCATGGGCTGGGTAAACTCAATCTGTATAGTTTGTGCCGTGTCACCGGGTTTAACGTCATAAGAGCGCAGTGAAGGCCCGGCAACAGAGAGCAGGTTAACCCCCAATGGCAGGTTCAGAACCAGTTTGGCGGTGCTCCCGGACTTCACATCAAGTTGCACAGTGGCGTTCCCTTTTACCGTGACTTCGCCGATTGAAAATAGTGTATCTACTTGGGCATCAAATTTACCCTGTTTTCGTTCCGGGGCGACAGCTTGCACTAATAATTGCGGTTTGTCACTGGTGTATTTATACGTGTGTAGAATACCCATCTGAATACTGTTTTTAACAAAACCGGGTAACTGGTTTTCACCCACACGGGATATATTATTTTCCGTTATGGGTTTTAATGCCAGTTCCGTTCCGGCCAATAGTGCTACCATACCCCGTTGCCGGTGCATATCGGTCGCGTGGATAAGGGGCACGTGTATGGATTGCTCACCTTTGTTTTTCAACAAAGACTCATAGTTCACATCCAGTACAAACCGGCCCTTAACCGCACGATCCAGAAAAACCTGTATGCGTTTGCCCTTGGCGCCTTTATTGGGTTTTTCGGTCCAATCGGATACACCACCGGAGCCGGAGGATACTCGATTGACTTGCACCGTATTGGGAACATCAAAGGAGAAAGTCGTTGCTTCACCGTGGGTGACATTAAAATCCATCAGACTGTTGACGTGTAATACGCCTTCTTCGGCGTGAATCGCATGATAAATATTGGCGTTGGCACGTACTTTTACTCTTTGCTCTTCCGGGATGGCGTCTAACCAGGAAAAGCTGACATTGTCGCGCATTGGGATGTAGACGTTGGCGATGGTTTTATTGTTTTTGGTTTTGCTGTCCACGTGGGTTTCCGGTGTCACCGTGAGTTGCTTTTTACCGGGCAATGTCAGCTCAAAACGGGAGACCGGTACCCGGGGAATATTCAAAGTGGTGATCGGGGGACCTTGTTCCTGTTTTACCGAGGTTTGAAAAGAAGTTTGTATGCTGTATTTGCCACGACCTTTAATGATCACGGCAAAATAGCCGTCCTCTTCCAGTAATGTCGCTTGCTTTTTGTTAATGCGGGCACCACTTAGTGTGACATGGCTGGGCATGAGCTTGAGTTTAACGGATTCTCCCGAGAACACCTCCACATCAAAGTCGGTGGTCCAGGTAATCGCCGATTTTTTTAATTCTCCCTGATAAAAAGCCCGACTGATGGCGTAGTTCTGTTTTGATGGTATGCGCCAGGACACCAATACAGAGGACGTGGCGGGGATGCTGGCGGTAAACTTAGTACCGCCACCAAACGCCGTACTGCGACTGTCCGCGGATGGAATGATAGCCAAATCGGGTTTTTCACCAGGGAATAACAGCTCTAACTGGGTCGCTGCGGCACTGGGCACCGTTAATGGTAAAACATAGCCGTTCTCTGATCGCGACGCATCGATATGATAAACCAGTTTGAGCGCCGCCGTGCCCGCTTTTTTTGTTCCCCAAGAAAGCCATTGAGCGCCCTGGACCAGTTGCACCGCATGATTGTTAATAAGGGTTTCCGTCAATGCAGCGCCGTGAGGCAGTATAGGCACCAGGGTCCACTGGTCTTCAAAGGTTTTAATCTCGGCGGTCACCGTAACCGTGGCGGTGGTGTGTTCCCCCAGATCTTTGATACTCACCTTTACTTTGGCATTGCCAATGGCATAAGAAGCCGGAGCCGGTTGTGGTTTTTGACTGGCGGCTTCCACCAGCTGTTGATAAACCGCCAATGGTACCCGGACATCGCCGTTGTCGCTTGCCGGTGGCGTGCCAACGGGGCTCACGGATTTGGCCATAGCAGCTATGGGTAGCAACAGTAGGGCCAGTAGGAAAGTAATCAATACCTGTTTCATTGGGGTTCTCCACATCGGTTTATTCATGTTGGCTTACCGTTTTTCTCCAACCGCTGTACTCCAACGCGTCCAAGACAAAACGGCGTTGGTGGTTGTCGCTGTACAAGGGTGAATTCAGTACTACTATAAATTGGTCTAACAGTTGGATGTCGGCCAGGATCTCCGGATCGTTGTGCCAGCTGGACACCTGTAGGCGCAGCTCTTCGTAGAGCTCGCGCAGTTGGCGTAACTCTTCAGTGGCTAGGCTCAATTGCCCTAGAGATACCTGTGAACGGGCTTGTTTGATCGCGGCAGACAAACGGCTGGCTAGCAGGTTTTTGATCACTTTATATTGCATCGGGCCTCTGGCGGTATGGCCTTGTTTTAATCGCAGTTGGGCCTGAGCGTTACCGTTGCGCATATATAAGAGGTCTTTGTATTTTACGGAGACATCGGCGATATCACCGGGGCCGGAGGCCACAACGTCCAACAGAATGACATGGGAATCACCCGCGTAAAAATGGGGGATGACAATTTGAATACCGTCGTCATCTTTGCCTCGATCCGCCGTAATACCCAGGTTGCGGGATAACCGTTGATCAATACTTTGTTCGGCTTCACGCACTCTTTGCGCCCGTTGGCTCGACAGTTTTTCAGAATCGATCACTCTAATGAGTTTGACGTTTTTAGCCAGGCGAATTTTTAAACGCACGGCCCGGGCCACGGCGCGACTGGACGACAACAATTCTTTTTGTGCCGCTTGTTTGGCTGTTTCCAGATTGTTGACCAGCCAGCGATTGCCTTGACCGGCTAATACCAGTTTATCTACCTGCTCGAAATCGCGATTCAACGCAACCACACTTAAGGTAATCCCGGCCACCGCATTTTGGTGCACTTGTTGTTCTAAACGGTGCAGATTATCCCATTGTTGATTGTTGCTGATTAACAGAATGCGGCTTGACCCCAAAGTACTGCTGGGGTCGTCGTGCAAGCGCATAGACTCAGACGTTTGTGAAATCGCGTCCTTTAAGCTGAGATACTGAGGCGCGCCTTTTGTTTTTTCACTGTCAGGCAACTGATGTCGTGATCGCAGTTTTTCGAAGGCCAAATGAATCGGGCCGTGGCGAAAGTTGTTGGAATCGACCCACAGTCCACCGTGTTTGCCCGTAACGGTTATGGAGAAATGATCGCCGGGTTGTTTTAGCGATTTTAAGGTATCGATAAAAGCCCGAATTTGATTCCATTGGTCTTTACCGACTGAGTCTTTAAGATCCAGGATAATGCCGATATTCAAGGCGGAACGATGGCCGCTTAAGCGCTCACTCGCTTGAATTCCCACTTGCAAGCGCAAACGTGTGGGTTCGTCATTGATGGCTGCGTGGTCACTGTGTAGATACACCGCTAAAGCAGAGCGGCTGGGTGGATCAAAAGGTTGCATATACTGATGTGCCAATTGATCCATGGTGATGTTGCTACGCAGTAGTTGTTGTGCTTGTTGTCGGTCCCAGGCATTGAGGCGTTTGTGTAATAAACGCATGGCCGGATCACCGGGTATATAGGTATTGCGCCAGTAGCCCTGAGCGGATTGATAGCGGATGTTTTTCAGGGACTGCAGTTCGCTGAAGAATTGCTGGGCCTTTTGTCGAATGGGTGCGCTGATGTCAGAGAATTCCATCGTTTCCGGCAGCATGATTTCCTCGGGTTCCGCTAGTAAGCCTCTTTTGCTCTGATCAGCCATTTCCAGGCGGGCTATTTGCTCTGGAGCATCAATGGCTTTATCTCGCTCTGCGCTGTTAGCACGCTCTGGTCTCTGATTTCGTTTTTCACCATACAACCGGGATTTTGCCGGTTTTTTAACAGACTTTTGAAAACGTTGTTGTTCGTTTTTAATGGGGTCTCTCATGACCAAACCAGCCACTTGGCGACGACGGCCACTTTCGGCATTGAAGTCATCATGCAATTGCATTTCCTCTTCAGCGACCATAGCTGATTGCGGTGGTGGCGATAGCAGTTGCAAGGGCGCGGATGAATCTTTTCCCGAATCCGCTTGTCCAAAATCCTGTTTGCTGTTCAGGGCTGTCGATCGATTAGCTAATACGGGTTTACTCTCTGCCATGACTTCGTCTGCTTCTTCCCTATAGAACTCAGCGCCCTTTTGACTTAGGGCATCCGTAGCATCGGCTGTCGAGGTGCTTTCCAGGGTGTTGCTTAAGAGTTTTTTTGGTTTCGGTTTGGCTTTAAATTTTTTCAAAGCTTTATCTTCGCTGAAGCGTTGTTCCAATACCGTGCTTTCCCGGGCATATTGGTTTTTTTCTGCTTTTAATCGGGATTCTTTGTCGATTTCTTCGGCCCCGGCGGGTAGAGGGCTGTTTTGGCGTGAGTCCAAACCGGCCAGAGTTTCACCGGAAAGATCGACCGTTTGTCCATCGCTTGCACCGGTGCCCAGGCTATACATATCCGTGCTGGGTTTATACATAACCGTGGGTACAATCAAAAAAACCACAATGGCGAATGCGGCCGCCGCCGCATAAGCTGTTTTCGAAAACGGGCCAAGGGGAAACAACCACTTTCGATTGGGCTTGGGTTTGGGTTTGGGTTTGAATTTGGGTTTGGATTTGGCACTTTGGTCGCACGAGTTGATGACTTGTTGTAGCAGCTTTTTGGGGGCGGCATGTTCTTTCAAACTGGCCAGTTGCACATCCAGCGTTAATGAAGCGTAGCGGTAGGCGCTACAGGCTTCACATTGGTCGATGTGTTTGCGTAAATGGGGGGTGTCGTCCACCTGTTGCACCCCACTGGCATCCAAGGCCGCTTGAACCTCTGCGCAGCTAATCATGGCGTGTCTCCTTGGGGCAGTTGACCCTGTCGTTGCAACCAGGCCTGCGTCAGCGTTTTGCGGGCCCGGCTAAGCTGGGTTTTGACTGTATTTAAAGGCATGTCCAGAATGTCGGCCACATCCTGTTGCTGTAAGCCGTTTACCGTGGTGAGAATCAGTACTTCGGCCTGGCCGAATGGCAGCAGTTTGGGTATGGCCTGTTCCAGCCATTCCAACGCTTCGCATACCGCCAGTGTTTCATCCAGTTCCGGTTGCTGGGATTCAATGTCGGTTTCTGCCACTTCGTTGAACTTATGACTGCGAAAATAATTGCGCACCACATTGGCGCTGATGGTAAATAACCAGGGACGTAAGGGGCGATGGGGTTGATAGGTGTCGGCTGCACGATGGATGCGCATAAAAATTTCCTGAAACAAATCCTCTCTGGTTTGCCGGTTCAAACCACAACGCACCAAATAACTGAATATGGGTTGCTCATAGGTTCGCACCAGCTTCTCAAAAGCCTTTTTGTCACCTCTGACGTGGCGCGGTAGCCAGGAGCGCTGCTCAATTTCAAGCATCTGATCTGGCAAGGAATGCTCTTCAAATCCGCTCACTGACTTGTGGCTCCTGATGGTTTTAGTCGTCGTTTTTTCACAGTGTAGTCACAGTTTTTCTCACCGGTTTACTAGCTAATACACGGGTGACGGCAAAAGGTTTCAAAAGGGGTGCAATTTGCTTATAAAGCATTAATCACACCGACCTGCTTATAAACGCCGGAAGCGGGATTTGGGGTTAAATGGTAAGAAAATTGTTTAGGAATTGAGTTGTTATGGGTGATTTATTGATATAAAACAATGGGATGAAGAGCGGGGTAGGGGGTAGTATTTGGCTCAGGAGTGGGTTACCTGTAGGTATAAAGTTATTGGAGGCTCGCCATCTTTGCTAAAATTTGACGTGTATTACCACAATTTGATCACTTGATTGGGTTTTCAAGAAATCCACTTTCTCTTCTTTGCTGCAATAGGGAACCAATACGTTTTTCCGTTGAATTCGAATTCTTCCAATAAAATGGTTTCACCATGGGCATCTAATGGACCTGCATAATAATGAAGTCTAACTTCCGCCATATTTTTACTTCCGCGATACCTTATCCTCGTGGACCGTTTATACTTCGCTTTCTCTGGATACAGTTTTCTGATTACCAAATTAATTTGATCTTCTTTTTTGGCATGGCTTTCGTTGTCGTAAAAATACTGGACAAGTAATTTCACTAGCTCTAGATTCTTCGTGCATGCCATGTTTTTGAGCAAATTATTAAAAGAATCACGTAATTCCCAATCAGGCATTTTGTTGCTGTAAAATCTCCTTTCAAGAATATTTTTTGCGCTCAAAATGGATAAATCGGTCTCATAGATAATCGCATCCATGATCGCAAGTAAATGCATACTCCAAGATTTGTCGCGTTCGTACATTTGAATTCGTTTATCAATAGCGTCGCCACTTGATTTCCGCTGGCCCTTTATCCTTAACAATTTACATGGACTTTCGATCCATCTTTCTACTTCGTACGTGGCAACTTTTTGAGCTAATGATAATAGATCATCCTTGTCATTCTGCCGAGTAACTGGCCCAATTTTCTTGATCGCCTCACTCAAATACAGGTACACCGCATTACTTGGTTCCTTACGTAGACAATGTTCTAACTCATCGTACACCTTAATTTTGGGTCTATCATATATCTCTGGGCCTCTTTCCAAAATGAGACTGTTTACATAAAATAATGCTTTTTCTGTACTCCCAGATTTACATAAACTCTGAACCAATTTTGCAGTAACTTCGGTAGCCGTATGCGCACTTACGACTGCCAGGGTCCCTCGCCATCCGGTGTAGTTAGCCAAGTAGTACTCTGCTAGTGTCTCCGATTCATTTTTAGTCAGACCATGTTTAAAAGGTGCTCTATACAATGCTTGAGTAATAAGCTCATGGTTGTTTGGGTATTCCTCGATGGTAAGGATTGCCCGTTTATAATATAAGCGTGCATCCGCTGCTTTCGATTGCGTCATAATTTCTTCATTGTCTGCGAACGCTTCGGCATACTGCACCGTATCCCACCATTCCGGCTTAAGAAATTCCAAAGTATCGTAATTTATCAGGGTAGGAAATACACTAACAATGACAAAACATATCAAAGATAAGATGCGGGACCACATATTGCCCTCATTGGAGTAATTAAATTACTACGACTATAGTGCCCCTTACTAATAGCGTTTTCTGAAGAGGCGGATGTGATCACTAAGTCTAAGAGAGAAATTGTGAGAAAATTCTTTTGTTTCTTATACATTTATTTCTATCCAAGATCTATGACTGTTTAAATTATCTGTTAAGCCATCATGTAAATAAAGAGTAAAATGATGAGACGATTATCAGGAGCCTATAACATAAGAAATTTCTATCTAGCCGGTACTATGCTGTAGGAAATGCGCCATTCATACCCTTTAATTATCAAGTAGTTAATGCGAATAGTGAAACCATATCAAGAGGCGAGTTGCAAAGGGGTTGTACATATTTCGTTCAACTTAGATAGCAATCGTTCCAACTGGAGATGACTAGTCTGGGACTTCAGCTTCCATCACACCAAGGACGTGGGCGTCTGTATTATTTGTTTATCATTGTCAATTTAAGACCTTTCAATTGTGTAAAACGTAACCGAGGCAGAAATGGAACTAGAGAGCTTTTCAGCCGCCTGGGATGCGAAATACCCCGCTATAGCCAAGTCATGGCGAGAACACTGGCCTAACCTAATTGCCTTGTACGATTATCCTGAGGAAATACGGAAAATCATCTATACGACAAACGCCATTGAGTCGCTCAATAGCGTGATTCGCAAGGCGACAAAAAATCGGTAAATCTTCCCTCATGATAACTCGGCTATGAGAGTTGTATACTTGGCTATACGCTTGTAGTGTAACGATATCTTCACTACGACTCTTATTACGTTTCAGCTCCTCGGTAATCCTCCTATTTTTAACAGAGGCGGATTCAACCGGTCACTGCAACACTGCTTCCAGTCTATCAGCTGGCGTTACAGATCCTAGTGTTTTTCTTGGGCGGTTGTTTAGTTTCGCTGCTATTTTGTTTAACTCCCCGATAGCGTAAAAATATTTGTGTGCTACTATATTTAGTATTCATGCAAACCCGGAACGTCTGGGATGGTTAAACCATCTGGTAATTATAGGGCACTCACAAGGTGTATACTTTCAGTCCTGCTGCTAATTTTATTAAGCGGTTGCGCCACAGATATCGTTCAAAAAAAGATTGATAATGCGTACGGTTATGAGATCAAAGAAACAGATATGGTTTCAATTAAAAAAGACCAGTTAATTATGTGTGTTGGTCTTAACTATCCACACTCATACGGCATCGTATTGACTGTGACTGCTCCAATTGATACAAGACAGCGCAATGGACAAACTGTGACGCTGGACAAATTGCCAATATACAAGCTAGACCAAGATCGCTTTATGATCATAAAACAAAGCGCCCCTTGCGAATATATCTCGGGTGCAATGCCAGTCGAGGTGTATCAAGGTGTTTACTACACCAGATTTAACAAACTGATTGTCACTAAGACAAAATATAGTTTCAACACCGAAATACCTGTCCTTTTGTTAATTTCTTTGGACGACACATTGTCCATAAAAAACTCCGGCGATACCAATCATCATGATTTCAAGGACGATAATGGCGTTTTCTACAAGCAAAATATACAACCGTTTTTAGATGACGTCGATGGCCTGGGAAGCATACTAGTCTATCTACCACACGGGTTTGATTTGGAAAATAATTACGGTTATGTAGTGCCACACTACGAAAAGAACTATCCATCTTTGATTTTGTGGTCTGTCCTAATCCCATTTGCATTCGTTTTTGATGTGGTAACTCTTCCATTTCAGGCGATATATTTCAGTCGACATTAGCGGTTAGATCATGGTTCCCAGGTTTGTGCCAACGACACTACCTTGTGGTTTTTGGCTAAGCGTCCAGGAGTATTCTAGGAACTCGTCGTCCTGATCGGCGCTGCTGCTGCCGTCAAGCGTAATCGTTTGCCCAACTTCAATCGTGTCGTTATCAGCAGTAAATCCCGCTATCGGAGGATAATTGACCTGGTTTTGATTTTGGTTGCCTCCATCATTACCTCCACCGCCGCCATCGCAGGCTGCGATAGACGCAATGATTATGAATAACGATAGATAACGAACCCCCTGAGCCATAGACGTGAACATGATTCTACTTCCAATCAATTTATTATTTTGTTGTTTATTATTCTTGCGGGCTGCCATAGCCGAAGTATTTTGATCTATTATGAGCCGTAGGGAGAATGTGGTCAATAAAAACACATCGACGACGCTTGGACGGAAAGTAATTTCCCAGTACCATTAATCACACCGACCTGCTTATAAACGCCGGCAGCGGGATTTGGGGGTAAATTGTAAGAAAATTGTTTAGGAGTTGAGTTGTTATGGGTGATTTGTTGATATAAAACAATGAGATAATAGTTTGACTGGGGTGGGTGGCATTTGGTAAAGGAGGTGGTTATCGAGTTAAGGAGGGTATTGGGGACTTGTCACCACAGCTTAATTCGTAAGCGATAAAGTCATATGATAAACAACAATTCGTAGGGCCTGTTGTCAGCCAATTTTAGACTCTTAAAAATATCGAATATTTTCATGCGCGAATGAGTAAGAAATGACTGACTTGATTTACTCGTTATACTTTTCGACAGATCGGACATTTTGCAGATTCATATTAAAATTTGTGAATTTCTCAAGAACAAACGTCTAATTGCCGGATTGCTATTTGACAACCTAATTTCAGCAAGAAAAATCTGCTTTCATAATCAGGTGCGTGGCGATGAGTGTTTATAGTAAAGAAGTTTTCATATAGAATATCCTGGTATCCGTCCTAAACTTGGGGTCCACCTCAGTTTCACTTTTTTGAGTCTAGTTAATCAGATCAATCATCGGAGTGTACTTTAATGTTACGCCTGTTTTGTACAATATCTGTTCTATCCATCATCCTTTTGAGTGGTTGCGGGGGTGGCGGCGGTGATACCGAACCCACCGTACCAAATTCCAATAATTCGCCGGAAATAACCAAGGTCAGCATCATTGAGGTTCAGGAAAACACCATCGAGGTAATGAAGGTTAATGTAGGCAGCAACGAGCAAACTCTCTCCTTTTCCCTGGACAATACACTTGCGGATTCCGCCCTACTTACAATAAATTCAGCGGGAGTATTGCAGTTTAGAAGTGCGCCGGATTTTGAAAATGCACTAGATGAAAATGCAGACAATATTTATGAAACCCGTATCAGTGTTAGTAATGACAGCCAGTCGACAACTTTTGATCTGAGCATAGTGGTTATCGATGTCCCTCCTGATACGCCTGCCAACAGTGCGCCGGTGATTTTGAACGGCAACCGCTTAAAAGTGGCAGAAAACACTACCCAAGTGGTAAACATTATCGCTACCGATAAAGAGGAAGAGGCCATAACTATTACAATTGGCGGTAGTGACGAAGCAGATTTTGATATATCAAGTGAAGGCGTGTTGTCTTTTGCAGTCCCGCCAAATTATGAGTCACCCAGGGACAGTAATAACGATAACATCTATGAAATAAGTATTTCCGTCAGTGACGGTTCACTTTCCTCAACCAATAATATATTTGTTGAAGTGCTGGACGAGAATGATGCCCCGACTATCGTTTCTCGTAATGAGGTTAACACCTACGAGAACAACACCTTTGTGCAGCAAATAGACGTTGTTGATGAAGATGGAGATATTACGCTCAGCTATCAGGTTAGCGGCGCAGACAGAAATTTGTTCACTGTTTCGAACACTGGTGTACTGCGGTTTATTGATGCGCCATCGTATGATGATACGCATGTAAACAATACCTTTAATATCACGTTAACCGTCGATGATGGGGGACTTTCCAGCGAACAAGCGCTTCGTGTTCATCTGATAAAACACATCGTTATACCCGATACCAGTTTTGGTGAAGTTGACTCTATCAACCTCAATCAACGGCTAGGATATACCAACTCAAATATTCAAAGTATGGACAGGATTGAAGATTCTGCACTGACTAATGACAAGAAGCTGGTTGTTGTGGGGGGCAATCGGGAAGGGGGCATAAATTATGTTGATTTAATAATCTGGCGCTACACTTCCGATGGTCTATTGGATACCGACCTGGAGACAGGTTTTGGTCCTGTCGATCCCAACAACAGTAACAAACGGCTGGGTTACAGCACTGGCCACAATACAGTGAATGGAGGCGGGTGGGAGCAGGTAAAGGCGGTTGACATCACCAGTGATAACAAAATTGTTATAGTGGGTTACATAAAATCAGCTTCTGGCGCTCGCAGAAGTGCTGTTTGGCGTTTCACTGCCGACGGCTTTCTCGATACCGGATTTGGCGACGTGGATAGAAACAATGTAGGACAACGTTTGGGTTATACCTTACTTCCCTATGGGAGTAACGCAGATAGATTAAATGATGTCATATTGACGGGGGATGACAGTATTCTGGCAACCGGGACACGTGGTCTTCGACCAACCATTGGCAGCAGCGTCGATGATATGATCCTTTGGAAACTTACGCCAATAGGTGAGCCGGACACCACTTTCGGACTTACGGATCCTGATGATCCTACAATACGGCGAGGTTATGTAGTTCGAAATGGGTTGGGTAGAAATATCAATGAGCCAGAAGTCTATGACACAGGATCTTTCATAGAGCTTACCGACACGGGTAACATCATTGTATTAGGAGGAACTGGAGGAAGTGGTCTGATTGTTTGGCACTACTCTTCTTCGGGGGCTCGTGGCGCCACTTACTTGCTTCGTGACAAGTTACACTACAGTAGCGCCCGTTCTTTTACGCTCAGTAACGCTATAGGAATGAAAAAAACACCGGACAACAAAATATTAATTTTAGCGCGTATGCGTCCCTATTCAGGAAACATCCCGACTCGTGAAATACTGATTCGACTCACCGCGGAAGGGGCATTGGATGATTCTCCTTCTACCGGTTTCGGCCCGGTTGATCCTGATATCAATAATATCCATAGCTTGCGAATGGGTTATAATGACCAGTTACTGGATTCGAGCGGTATTACTACGGTTGCCGCTGATCTTGCCGTTTTACCGGATAACAAGATTATTGTCGCGGCTTACGGTAACTATCAGTCAGAAAACCGCAGCGATACTATGTTACTTCGATACAGTGAAAACGGCTTTCTGGAAGGATATGATTATCATCGCATGCAAGCCAATACCCCTGAAGAGTTTACCAGCGCACTGGTTCTGGATAACGACAGAATTATAATTACGGGAAGAGCTCAGTATATTGCCGGTCAGCCGTATATTAACAAAATCTTTGTGAAGAGTTTTGTTCAAATACCATAAGGACTACAAGATTAAGAGATTAAGATTTCGTACTTGAGTAAAGTAAAAACAAAGCGGTTAGGAGTAGGTTTGTGCGGTTTTTTTTGGCCCCGGTTTTTTAACGACGGTATTTTTGATAAATATCACGCACCCACGAGTATACCGCATGGTTTTGCAACTCTTGGCAGAATGCCTCAATTTCCGCCGGCAATTGCACGCTTGTATCGTAGCTGTCCGGTCGTACTAAGGGTGCCAGTAGTGCGCACACACTAAGGTCGGCCCGGCTAAACTGATCACCGGTCAAATACTTTCTATCGCGCAAATGCTCAGCGAGTTCTCCCATTGCTTTTTCAATGGTGGTGCGACTGACCTTTGCGGTATCTTCATTTATCTTGTAGCCCTTGCGTACTAGCTGTTGAACTTTGCGAAAAGTTAGAGTGTAAAACAATTTACCGTACCAAGGTCCACCTCGTGTCCAGCGCTGAATAACCAGCGGAGGATGTTGCAGCAGGTAGTGATAAAAATAACAACGCAACGGTTCACCAATAATTCTGGAGGCATAATGCTCCCACTCTCGCGCTTCTTCAGCCAGCTTGGTGTCGGAGGGGGTTAGGGGATTGACCGGTATATTGGCATCGAGATAGTCGATGATTTTGTCTGAGTACTGAATATGGGCGTTATTAATGGACAATACGGGCACAGCAGTATCCGACGCAAAACGCAGTATCGGTTTACGGTGCAGGCCCGGCAGCAGGTTTTTTATCTGATAATCAATATCCTTAAAGTCCAATGCCCAACGTGCTTTCTCACAATAATGGGAAATGCTGAATTGATACAGTACGGGTTTATTGTTCATAAGATGTAATCTTGACTTCGATATGATTACTATACCATTTTTGTGAAATTAATACCTGTCGAGCAGAATTGGTTCTACCCACGAATAGTGGAGACTTTTTCAAAATTCCTAATACGACATGGTTACACGATGTATTCTGTACTGGCGACGAATGTGTCTACGCTGTCGTTGGAAATGATGGTAAGCAGTCTTTACACCTCAATCACTGTTGCGATTGAATCACTGTAATGGGATCGGTGAATAATCTTGAATTCGGTATCAGTATCTTTTTCCCCTCGCAATTTAATTCGGTGTATCTCAGGTCAATAGACATGACATTGCCCTCATACCCGGAGACACTGATGGTATCTCCTATGTAAAAGGGTCGATACAACAGAATAAGAATGCCGGAAAGCAAATTTGATATGGTATCTTTTAAGGCAAAGCCCAGTGCAAAGCCGGTCAGCCCCAGTCCTGCAACAATTGCCGACACATTAATACCCAAAGTACCCAGTGCCGTAACAAAACCTATTATGACAACGGTGATGCCGCTAACGCGAGCCAGAAATGCTGCCAAATGTCGATCAAAATCAATACGTTCAGAGCCTTTGTTAATAGCAGTTTTAATAAATTTTGAGATCACAAAAAAGATAAGAACGACCGCGACGGCACCACCCATTCTTGGAACCCATAGCGTAGCTTGGTCAAGTAACGTTTGCAGTACTTTATCCAAAAAATATCTCCTTGGTGAATTGGTAACGATATTAGTTTAACGAAAAACAGGGATAAGAAAAACCATGCCGAGAACAGCCATGCCGAGAACAACCATACTAAGAACAACCAAGGAAGCTCATTGTGATCCCGGTTTTGCTTTGACACAAAGGGTGAATGGGTAGTATATTTTCATCGTATCCTGCAAGTGCAGAGAATTATGAATCCAGCCCAGATCCTGACAGAATGTTCTAAAAACAGACAAGGGCAAACGAGGCACCTCATGCAAATTGTTCCTTTCCTAGTGGTTAGCCACAAAAGTCCGTTTTGTAATGCTCTGCGGTTTGTATGTGTGGTGTCGCTGCTTTTGATACTAAGTGCTTGTGGCGGTTCGGATGATAAATCGCCCAATCCGCAATCCCTTACCGCCCATAACCTGGGTGGACTCAGCGTTAACGAAGATGAGTCACTGCTCATCACTTTGACCGGAACTGACCCAGACGATCTGCCCCTGACATTCGCTGTAACAACTGATGTGAAAAACGGCAGTTTGCTGTGCGATGTGGCCGGTGCCTGCACCTATACGCCCAATGACAACTACTATGGTCCTGACGCATTTACTTTTACTGCAAGCAACGGCAGCGAGACCTCACAGACGGCCATGGTCAGTATTACGGTGAACCCCGTCAACGATATTCCCACGGCCGGCGCAGGAACGGATCAGGCCCTGATAGGGGGCGAAACATTCGTGTTGGACGGCAGCGCCAGCTACGATGTAGACAATGATAGTCTAAGCTATGATTGGTTGCAGATTGGTGGTGCACCTGTGGTTCTGCAAGACGAAAACACTGCTGCACCTCGCTTTCTGGTGCCCAATAGTAACGATACCTTGGTGTTTAGGCTCATTGTGAATGACGGTATATCCGACTCTCTACCGGCAACAGTTACGTTGAGCAGCAATGCCTATACGGGAACCACCAATCGGCGTCTGGTAGAGAATCCATTCTGGGTGTCCGACAAGAGTTGCAGTTTTTCAAGTGGTGTGGTCGTCTCGGGCAATTACGCTTATTTGGTCTGTAACACAATCAACACAACCGGCCTATATATCTTTGATATCAGCAATCCAGTCGGCCCAAGGGCAGTGGGATTTTACAACACTCCCGGCGGCGCGAACCGTGTCGCGGTTGTTGGCTCCTATGCTTACGTGGCCGACACCGGCGCCGGTCTTCAAATAATTGATGTGAGTGACCCTGCGTTGCCCACCTTGACCGGAAGCTACGATACTCCGGGTTCGGCGGTGTCAGTGTCGATAGCGGGTGATTACGCCTACGTGGCTGATGGTAGCAGCGGTTTGCAAATTATCAATATAAGTACTCCCGCGACACCCAGCCTTGCGGGCAGTGTTGATACTACCGGTCATGCTTATGATGTTACCGTCAGTGGCAATTACGCTTACCTTGCCGACGGCAGTGTCAGTCTTGTTGTTGTTTCTGTTGCAGATCCCACCGCTCCGGTAATACAAGGCAGTTACAATACATCGGGCACCGCAACGGGGATAGCAGTGGCAGGCAATCATGCTTATGTGGCCAGCGCATCCGGCTTGGTGGTTGTCAATGTTTCCAACCCTACTGTCCCAACGCACACCAGGACTTTTACTGCAGCCGGGGATTTGAACGATCTTACCTTGGTTGACGACAAGGCCTATGCGGTAAGTTTCAACCGGTTGCAAATTATCGATCTTACTGATCCGGGTAATCCGGTACTGCAGGGGTCTTATGACACCGGGTCATTTTCACGCGATGTGGCAGTGGCGGGAAACCGTGCTTACGTTACAACGGGACCCTATGGCGGGTTGCGTATCATCGACATTACCGAACCCGACCTGCCCAGCTATGTAGGGCAGTACACCCAGGTGCAAAATGCCACTGATGTGGTGGTGACCGATTCTCTTGCCTATTTGAGTGGAGGCGATTCAGGATTGCATCTGGTCGACATTAGCAACCCCAGCATTCCACAGTGGGCGGGCAACCATACCGTTTCGGGATATGCCTGGGGAGTGGCGCATGCCAGCCAACACGCTTATGTTACAGACGGATATGGTCTTAAGGTTGTGGACGTCAGTGATGCGAACCTTCCAACAGAAGCAGGTTTGTACAACAGCTTGGGTTTTGCGACCCGCGTTACATTGGCCGGCAACCATGCCTACATGGTCGACGGAATCTATACCGGGGAGCTTGCTGACGGCTTGCATATGATAGACATTTCCAATCCCAACTCGCCGCAATTGACGGCATCTTACAGGGTCGCGGGTTACGCTACGGATGTGGCGGTACAGGGAGAATACGCTTATCTCGCGGTTAGTAACTATGACCGGGGAGTGCACATTATCAACGTTGCCGATCCACAGAATCCAAGCTTTGTTGCTAAAATTGCAACGACGGCAACTGGCTTGGTCCGCGGGGTGGCGGTTTCGGGCTCCCACGTGTATGTGGCCGATGGGTCCAGTGGTTTATTGGTTGTTGACGTGAGTACCCCTGAAACGCCCAATACTCTGAGCACGTTTGATACCACGGGTTCTGCCTACGGGGTGACAGTGCAGTACGGCGAAGTTTATCTGGCTACTTCAGGGGCAGTATTTTCCTTTGATGTTACCGACCCTACGCTACCGAGTCTTATAGGTGCTTACGGCGTAGTGTGTACTGCAAGAAGCGTGAGCCTCACGAATGAACATGCGTACGCTGCCTGTGACACCGGAGGGCTGCAAGTCCTGCCACGAAAAGCCACTTTATCACAGTCGTATACCACTGCATCCGCGGGAGGTCAGAGTTTGACCTATCTGGTGACCTGGCCGGAAGCGACTGTGGCTCAGGAGCAGCGGGTGAAATGCTGGGTTACCGGAGGCAGCTGTTCGGTTGGGGCGGTGGACAATATGCTAAACCTAACCGCTGTTACCTGGATTCCGCCCACATCAGCGGGACATCACGAAATCAGGGTAGCGGTTGGCAACGAGCACTACTTCATCACGCAGAGAGACCGCGTGATGTTTGAGTAGGGCGTCATCGGCAGTAAACTGACCGGATACCACTATATCGGCTCGGTCTCCAGTGTGGATGGAGTACTTTTGGGAGAAGTCCTTTCCCCCTGATTTTTTGGTGGCGGTGGAGGTGGGTTTTTACCGGCTCGCGTCAAGGTGGGCGGCCTATAGTCGCTGCTGGACTGCCAGCGCTGCCACACGGACGGATCAATTGTTACATTGATAGCTGGGTTACCTTTGTAATCCTTATCATAGAGTCGATAGTGGCGGCCGTCGCCTTTATGAAACCAGCCGCGAAGTAGTTTATATGCTCCGCCCAGAAATTCTTTGAAAGAGTCTTTCGGGGGTGTTTTGCAAGCATCAGGTGCGGGGCAGCATTGATTAATTTTTAAACCGGCCGCTATTGCTTTTTCTTGAAGCCAGGCCAGTGGAATCTCGCATAAGGGTTCATCCCCGTAACCGCCGCCGACATTGGCGTGGGCGCCAATGAACCAACGTTGTTCTACTTCCAGTTGAGTCGGTTTTTGTTTTCCGTCTTTGTTGGTCCAGGGGGCTATATCGTAGGCTTCGCGATGTTCGTCCAGCGCCATGGCGTGATAGGCGCGTTCGACGATTTTGGACAATTGGGTGTCGTACCAGGAGAATATACCGCGTTCGGAAAGAAACGTACCGGGTACCCCTACGGCGCCTACCGTGTCCCAGACGCCTATGAAATGTATTTTAACTTCCTGGCTGTAGTCGTTGCGGAATTGTTTGCATGTGTCGTCATCCGGTTTGGCCGATTTGTCACGGTAGATTTTTTTAGCCTTTTCCAGTAAATCTTCAGTAACGATATGCAGAAGACCGCATTTTCGAATCATGCCCACCATGCTGCGTGCGGTGTAAGCACCACGACTGAAACCAAATACCCAGATTTCATCGCCGTCCCGGTAGCGGCGGGCCAGCCATTCGTAACCCTGTAATAGATTTTTATCCAGACCGTACCCAAAAACACCACCGCGAAACCGTGTTGTGCGTGAGGTGCCGACACCGGGGTCGTAAAAAAAACGTTGAGCAATGTCGCCATCGAAGTCCTGCAAACATCGCGACATTCGGTATACGTTGGTTCGGTCTTCCGGGTCGTTCCAGGTGCCATCGAATAATACTATAAGACGCTGTTTGAGGTTTGACGTGGGTGACATGACAGCCTCCAGTAAACGGCGATGAGTAATGATGAGTAATTATGGTTCAATGTTAGTAGAATACAACTTACAAGGAGTTTAATTATTCTTTAAACTATTTATAACATTATTTTATGCAAAACATATACCGATGTTAAAACTTAAACCCTTTCAGCTTGTCCTTCAGTTTATCCTTTACTTCCTGTTTTTTGGTATCCGTGGCAGATTTGAGTTCCGTCTTCAGCATTTTTTCCAGCCTATTAATTCGTTGCTCCAGGGAGTTTTCCTTGTCAGTGAGGAAGGCTAGATGTTCTTTGCTCGGATCTGCCATAGATGTAATCTTGTCATTCAACCGTGCCTTAAATTTGGCTTCCAATTCGTTTTGGGCTGATTTCAATTGTCCTGAAACAGCTTCTTTTAATTGTTGATCCAGATCGGAGCGTAAAGAAAGCTTTGGTGAGCTTAATGTACCCTGAAGTTTTCCAAGCAGATCAAACTGGCGGATGGATGTTATGGATTTGGCGATACGGCCGGTCATGCCTTCGGTTGCTGTACTGCTCCAGTTGGCGTTGTTAAACTTAGCATCCACATTCGCAGTGAGCACCTTGCCCTTGAGTTCAATATTGCCGGTAAAGTCGGATAGCGCACTGCTTAGGGTAAGCGGTAAACTGCTGCTTTTGGAAATGGAAACATCTGACATTTTATAACCGGAAAGAGACCAGGTAATGGTGTCTTTTGTCGCATGAGGTTTGACGTGGTCGAATACTCCGTCGATTTTGACGCTGCCGGCATTCTTCAAATTGCTACCCGAGGTGTGTAAGCGCATGGGACGGCCAAGAATATGGGGTTGATTGGTGGCGTCATTCACCTCAAGATCAATATTGCCTGCGGGTATCTCCAGGCTCAGCTTTGCCTTGCGTATGAGAAAGTCCGGCAGGGGATTGGCTGTGGCAAACTTAATGTAGCGGCCGGTTCCGCGAGGTGGAGGCAAGGACTTTGGAGTATTGTTACCGTCATCACCGGGCAACAGGCTTTGGGCCTGTTGGGCCCATGCCAATAAGCGCGTTAGCCACAATTGGGCACTTTCGCCAAACAACAGGCCGGTTATATTGTTTGCGCCGGATGCATCGAGTCCATAACGAGATTTAATCTTATCCCAGTCTTCAGTGGGCGAATTTTTCAGCGCTTCGTATTGTTGTTTAAGTTCTCCTTTGGCATTTTTCAGCTGTTGACGCACTTTTTTCAGAGTATCACGGTCAGAGCGAATGTCGTTCTTTACGGTGTTTAATTCCTGTTTTCTTGTTTTTAATTCTTCAACGGACTTTACTTTTGCTTCGCTCAGCTCTTTAATGCGTTTCTCATGCTGTTTTAGTTTGGCCTCATCCGGTAACGCCGCCAGGTTTTTGTCAAAATCCGTACGTTCGGTTTTGATGTGATCATCAAGAGCCTTGATATTGTCCAAGGTGGAAATGGACTCTTTGGCGAGGATTTCATCGATGCTGGGTAATGAATCTTTTTCTGTGGACGAGTCCTGCTTTGATCTCTGTGTAGACGGTTGTTCAGATTGGGTTTCGGTTCTGGATTTTTGTATGGCACCGGATTTCTGTCGCACGGTATCCAAGCGTATCCCGGTTGCCGACATTTCTTTGATAATCACCAGTCCCATAAGCAAGGGCTCTAACTCCAGTGAGCCGACAAGTTGATCGAATTGAATCATGTTTTGCATGGGCTGTTTCGGGTTGGTGACCTGCAGGTTTTGTAGACGGAAACCCAGTGGTGAAAAAGTCAGATTTGCACTTGCCAGTTCTACGCGAGCGCCAACCGCTTTTGTACCGACCGATTCGATGGATGCTTTTACTAACCAGTCGGCCAATAGCCACCAAACCAGTCCAATGGCAGTGATGACTACCAAGAAAACCATCGCGCCGGCGGGGCGTATTATCTTAAGCATCAATCACCCCCTGATACTGCATTGTAGGTGCGATACAGGCGACTGGCCTTTAAGAGCTGAGAGAGTTTTGATTTCGCTACCCAGCCTAATATATGTTGACGGTAGTTTCTGATGAGAAAGTTACTGACAAAGACCATGGGTACAGCAATCACAACTGCGCAAACCAGACTGCCTAAAGTCAAGGTGTTGTTAAAATGCGTAATACGCCATACAGGCTGGTTATACATACCGGTCCATATAGATTTTAATTCTGGGGAGGATAGTAGGGTCGCGCCCAGCTGTTCCATAGCGGGATCAGCCAAATAGGCGATTCCGGAGAAGAATGCCCACGATAGTAAGAAGGCGGAAAAGTTTACTCTGAAAAGAAAAACCAGGAATAGCAGCAGCAAATTATGCAGGCTCCAGAGCGGCGTCAGACCAACAATGAATCCTGCAGCGAAACCCAGACTAATTTGAGAGGGGCTAACCTCGGCGTTTAATACTTTAATAAGCTTCGCTATCGTGTCCAGCATAGACAATACCTTGTAAATACTAAGGAGAAATTAGAGTAACTCTATAAATGCTAAAGATTTTTATAGACTTCTATGGAGGTTATTCTATGCAAAGTAAAGACAAGACTTTCTTATTTTTCAAGGACACGGGTTGAGTTAATTGCTTTAGTGTCCGTTAAACCGTGGAGCTAAACTCAGCTCCCGGTTTTTATTCCTGGGTTTCTAACTGTGGTAGGTCAATATGTGTGCGTTATGGCCAGTTGTGATTGTTTTGAGTTTTGCTAAATAGTATTTGTGTGCCGACTACTTTTTCTTGCGCGAGGTGTAAACGGAGTAGCAGTTGGCGGCCCGCATATTAAGTTTATCAACCACGCATTCAACGTACTGGGTGACATCATGGAAACTTCCCAGTTGATAGCCCCTAATCTTGGAATTACCTTCGCTAATAACATAACTGCACCATTCACCGTCCTGAACACCCTCGGGTGGGGGAGATTTTTGCACGCTTTCCACGCGGTATTTGGGCAGAGTCGTACCTGGTTTTATGTTCATGTGTCAGCTCGCTTTGAAATTATAATGAATGAAACCGTATTGTTTGATTGCGCTCGGTGGGATGTGCGAAACAGCAGACGCGTTCGTGATATTAAGGTTTTTGCCATTTGTGGATCAGGGTAACCGCTTTCTCTAACATGCATCTGAGATCAGTCCAGTAGGAAACGGTTTACGTCTTATCGTGAAGGGTGCCCGGTAGGGAGGCACCGATAGATGATCGCCGTATTTTTAAATACTATCCGCTCAGTATATCACAACTTCGAGCGGAAGTACGGGGTAATGCTACATCAGAGATTTGGCGACGTGGTCATTTATGGGTTTCCTTGAACTTTAAACAATTTCAAAGACCTGGCAGCAATTTAGGGTAACCGGTACTCAATAGTATATGGATTGGAGGATTTTCGAAAATCGATCTTTAAAACCCGGAACATTATATTATTAATCAACTCTTACTGGGTTGTAACACAGGAACGAGCAGCATGGCAGAATTGTCAGCAATAAAGAGCATATTTAACAGGAGAAACCTTTATGACAAGTAGGGCAAGTTTGATGGGAACTGCATTTGTATTGCTTGCTGATTTAGTACAGCCCTTACGCATGCCTCTTTGGCGATGGTGGTATAACAGGCTGGCGAAAAAATATACTTCTGAAGATTTGCTGTTCATGAATTATGGATATGCTGATCCGGTCGCCACCGGCTCACCTCTAAAACTCAAAGAACAGGATGAACCTTATCGCTATCCGATACAGTTATACGAGTATGTGACTAACCGAGTGGATCTACAAAATAAAGACGTTTTAGAAGTAGGGTGTGGCCGTGGCGGCGGTATGAAGCACTTGGCCGGAGCTTATCCGCTACATAAAATCACCGGAGTGGATTTATCCAAGATTGCCGTTGCTTGGTGTCGACAACATCATCGTTTGCCCAATGCGGAGTTCTTACAAGGCAGAGCAGAGGATTTACCATTAAACGATCATTCTGTGGATTTGGTGATAAACGTCGAATCATCACACTGCTATGCGGACATGTCAAAATTCGTTAACGAAGTTTTTCGTGTACTACGACCCGATGGTATTTTTACGTTTTGTGATCTACGCACACCGGGTGGTGTTGATGAAGTGAAGAGTCTGTTTCAAAAGGCCGGTTTTGACATCATTTACGAAGAACAAATCAACCAGCAAGTGGTACGTGCTTTAGATCTTGTGTATGAGCAGCGAAAAAGGGAGTTGCAATACGCGGTTCCTAAAATCTGGCGCAAGGTAATGCGGGATTTTGCGGCTCTAAAAGGTTCTTCCGTTTACAACAAATTTAGGCAAGGGGAATTGCAGTATGTGCACTATCTTATGCAGAAACGATAGCACGGGAGCCGGACCCGGACCCGGACCGTATCGAAATGCGGTCCAGGGTTTGCGGCGAAAGGGTTTAACGTAAAATTTCATTTTGTACTGACGCTGAAACTGCAATACTGCACCATTTGTTAGATCATTGATCCCATCTCTGGTCGCAGCATCACTTTGCCCGGTCTCCGGTTACCAGTACATTAGAGTCAGCAACCCTTGTGCCCGCCAAACCGCTGAGTGCTGAGGAGTTTTCCCGATAGTAGTTGTGCCATTCGGCTGAATTTTATACGTATGGTGTTCGCGAAACCGGCTGGGCTTGTTGCCGATAAGGACAGATAAGTAGGTCTTACAGACAGCCTGGAAAATTTGGTGGTCGTTCTGAAATGACAAATATGACCGTCTGTAGTCTTGCTAGTGTAGGGTTGAGGCAATCCTATGAGAATTATCAAATACTCTAAATTTAATGGCAATGATGTTTGGCCAATAGAAATTAGCAAACAAAAAAGTATCGCCGTACATTTGTTTCCGACCCTGAAAAATCTTCAGGTAAGTTTGCGGAAAATAAGAAAAAACTGACTCTCCCGATCTTTCGGGATAGGTTTTCAGTTGAATCCATCCTACTTCAAAGGTGGATTGTCTCTTCCATGTGTAATCCAAGGCACAATTTCCTAAAGCGAATTCTCAAAACGCCGACAACATACAAAATCCATCAGGTATTTCCAGTCTTGTTTAGCTGCTAAAGACCTGATTTAGACGCTTTGAGCGCCATATTTTAAGTAAAATACTGTTGGGATAGACCATGAGAAGACTAATCTTCCCTCGCGATAGGTCACTAATCTATTGGGGTCCTCTGGCCGTATTTTGGCTGGTTTGGCTGGCTATATTAGGTTTTGATAATATTGTGCCGGTGTTCGAGACCTACTGGCGTAGTAGTGTGACCATGATTGCCGGTTCGTTCGTTGCCGGCGCTACCCCCCTGGGCGGCGGTGCTGTCGCATTTCCCGTGCTAACGAAAGTACTGCATGTCGATAGCCTTGATGCCAGTATATTCAGCTTGTTTATTCAATCTGTCGGTATGACTTTCGCGACACTGTATTTTATCAGTCGCAAAATCAATATTGATTGGCACGTGATTAAATACGCCAGTATTGGAAGTTTTTTGTCTCTGCCTTTTGGGTTGGCTTTCGTTGCCCTGGACAATACCACGATTCGTTTCATTTTTTCCGAATTTATAATTTTCTGTGCTTTTATGATTTTGTGGGATCGTCGTCATTCCAAAGAAAAAAATGATATTTCTGTGTACTGGCCAATTGCTTTCGGATTTGCCGGAGGGCTACTGACCGCCAAGATCGGATCGGGTTGCGATGCTATCTTGTATTTCTATTTGGTTTTTGTTTGCCGTGGCTGTATACGACGCAGTATCCCCACCACTGTGTGCTTTATGGCAATCAATTCGATCTACGCCAGCGCCTGGCTGCTGATGATGATAGAGCCCAGCGATTTTGTTGTGGGCAGTTGGTGGTCTTCAGCGCCGGTGGTTTCCTTGGGTGCTCCGCTTGGTGCGTTTGTATTATCCAAACTCAAAATGGGGCAAACCATTTCATTGGTTGTGACTATTATTTGTCTTGAGGTAGCCACCACCTTAATGTTCGTTCCTTTCTCACTTTTCGATAAAGTCACTATCTTAATCACAGTGGGAATATTGTCGCTTTATACTCGTTGGGATCTAACCAGGGCAAAACGCGTTGGTCTCATGAGTGGGCAACCGTAAAGCCTACGCTACTAAGTGCATATCTCTGCGGTAAAGGGTTTAACCTAATTTGTCCAGGTGCTTCAGGTTAGTGCTTATACACAAACCTTGTTCCTTGTTGTTATACTCCAGGAGCCTCTGATTAACTCCGTGACTGGCATTTATGACGGAAAAACCAATTGCTTCGTGGCAATTTTTCCCTCATCTCTGCTCATCAATCAGAGGTTCCCTAATTTCTATGCAATAAAAGTACGAATTAGTACGATCAAAACTATAAGTATAATTATGCCAAGAAATTTTGATGCGAATCCTCTTTTCCCCACTGTCCATTTCGCAGGTAATAGAATTTTCCAAACGTAGTAACCCAAAAATGGGGCACTGTATTAATAAACCAAAGACGTTATTGGTCTTGACGTTCAAGTGTTTCCGACAAATGTTTCATATCTTCCAAAGGGTCAAACAGTGAGCTTTTATGATTTCCAGAGTTAAATGCGGAACCTCTCCTGAGTGGTTTTTATCGGACACCCAGTTTGAGAGATCCAAACGTTTTTCCCTTTTTATCTCTTGTTTTAATGCGGGTATGAATTTTTTAGAAACATAGTATTCTCCACATATAGAACAAATATAGTGCACTTCACTCGATATTTTCGAAACAATTTGTTGTGATTGCTCACAGCATACGGCACAAATGTCGAGTTGATAGTTCTTAAACAGCATTTCGCAAATTTCTTAAACGAGTTCCCTAAACTATGTTAATGGGAAGTTCATTTATTGCAGGATGGCCTGTTAGAAAATTATGGCCAGGCAGAAAAAATATTATTGTACTTGATATAAATTAGCAACGCGTTGATGATTCTTCAGTAAAGGCCGGTCAAACTATCATTCTCGAATATTTAACCCGAAAAAACAAAGGCTTGTAAGTCAATCGGAGTTGGACAAAGCTCATGCTGAGTGTAGTGACAGCTTTAAAACCCGGGTCGCTGTAACTGAAAATCTTGCATAAAAACATAATCAATTTATTGAGCCGGCCCAAATCGGCCTTGACATAAGTTTGAGATTTTACTAAATTCAGTAATAACAGAAATTACAGAAGTGTCAACATGCAGCTAACCTCCGTAATGGAAAAATTTATTGTGCACTGGGGCGAGATGGGGACCCGCTGGGGGGTCAATCGCACGGTGGCGCAGATCCACGCGTTGCTATACCTGTCGTCACAACCGCTTAACGCAGAGGAGATCAGCGAAACTTTGGGAGTGGCACGTTCAAATGTAAGCACCAGTCTTAAGGAGTTGATGTCCTGGCGGCTGGTTAAAGTGAATCACGTGCTGGGTGATCGACGGGATCATTTTGAATCTTCCAAGGATCTATGGGAGATTTTCAATTGTGTCGTGGAAGAACGGAAAAAACGCGAAATCGATCCCACTCTGACCATCCTGCGTCAATGCGAGTTGGAAGCGGCGAATGACAAAACCACTCCGGAGGAAATCAAACAACGTATTAAAAATATGACTGAGTTTTTAGAGACCTTAACAGATTGGTATGAGCAAATGAGCCATATTCCCAAAACCTCGGTCATGAAGTTGCTAAAGCTGGGCAGCAAGGTCACCAAGTTGCTTGGAAAATGAGGGTATCGTTTATGATGCACAAAGTGCCCGGATGGGCTTTTTTTAAAAACTTAAAATTCAGTAATTACAGAAATTACAAAAACCAAGAACAGAACGCGATATCAGCCGGTCCTAACCGCAATGTTGTTCTGTATGACCATGAATGCCCCCTGTGTCGACGGGAAATGCTGCGCTTGAAATCCCTGGATAAGGATGGTCGGCTCGAGCTAATCAATATCAATGGCCCGAGTTTTCGTGAGAAAGATTGGGGGGTATCACATGCTCAAGTGTCCGAAGCAATGCATGTGCTCACCGGGGAGGGGATCTGGCTGGTGGGAATGCCGGCGATACGTTACGTATACGCTCAAGTTGGCCACGGTTGGTATATGGTGCCCAGTGGCTGGCCGGTGTTGTCTCGCTTAGCAGATTTGGCTTATGGTGCGATTGCTAAGAACCGCTACTTTGTCTCGAAGTGGTTGGGATTTAGAACCAAGCAGTCCCACTATATAGACACTCAATGTCCAACTGATCAATGCACTGATTTTGCTCAATTGACTAATCATCAAGCTCCCAAGTCTTCGGCTCAAGACAGCTTCAAACGTAATGAAGGTACAAAGAGATGAAGATCTTATTAACAGGAAGCAGCGGTTTTATCGGCCGGCAGGTATCAACGGCATTAGAAGCAGACGGCCACGAAGTGGTGGGTGTCAACAGGGCGGACGGCTGCGATTTTAACCACATGCTAAAGGCGAGTGATTGGTTGCCTTTTCTTCAATCCATAGATGTGGTGATTAACTGCGTTGGCATAATTGTAGAAACCGAGTATCAACGTTTTGATCGACTGCATAACCTGGCACCATCGGCCTTGTTCTGCGCCTGTGACAAAGTCGGTATCGCACGAGTGATACAAGTGTCGGCATTGGGCGCAGATGATCAGGCGTTCACAGAATACCAGTTAAGTAAAAAAGCGGCTGATGATGTCTTGCGTCAGCTATCCTGTGACTGGTTTATTCTAAGACCCTCCTTGGTTTACGGTGAAGCAGGGCGGAGTACGCGGTTTTTTAACAGGCTCGCAAGATTTCCCGTGTTGCCTTTGCTCGATGGTGGTCAACAACAAGTGCAGCCGGTACATATCGATGATTTGGTTTGCGCCATACAAGCGTGCCTTACCGCAGAACCGGCGCGACGCACCATCGATATTGTCGGGCCACAGGTATTTTCGTTCGCGGCGTGGATACAACAACTACGGCAACACCTGGGTAAAACGCCGGCATTTATTGTACCTATACCATTCCTGTTCATGCTGCCGGTTGCGTATCTCATACATCATGTATTGCCACTGTTTCATCCGGACAATTTGCGCATGCTGCAACAGGGTAATACCGCCAGCTCGGTGGCAATGACTCAGCTCATTGGGAGGTGTCCGCGTGACATACCTTAGTTTGAAAGCGATTCATCTGTTGAGTATGGTGTTACTTTTTGGGACCGGTCTGGGTAGTGCCTGGTACAAATGGATGGCCGATCGCAGCGGTAATGTTCACCACATTGCTGAAACCAATCGTTGCGTGGTCATTGCCGATTGGGTCTTTACCACACCTACTGTTATCCTCCAACCGCTAACGGGGATGGGAATGGTGATGTTAATGGATCTTCCCCTTAATACTCCCTGGGTACTGTGGAGCTTGGTTTTGTATATGATCGCGGGGGCTTGTTGGTTACCCGTGGTGTGGTTGCAGATCAAAATGAAACGGCTTGCTTTATTAAGTCGTAACAACAACACCTCCTTACCCGACCAGTATTGGGTGTATGCAAGATGGTGGTTCTATTTGGGGGTTCCGGCATTTACGGCCATGGTCCTCATCGTTTGTTTGATGGTCTTTAAGGTGAATGGTTAAGGTGAGTTATGAGCAAAGGTATAAACAGCCACAATATCATGCGGCTTGCACTGGGAGAACAATGGCAAGCATTGCCGGTAGCGCTACAGGCGCATTATCAGGATGAGGATAACAGGGATATCGGCGAACTGACTATAGAGTACCCGGCGTGGATGCAGCTATTTTTGAACCTATTACATATTATGGGGGCGCTATTGAATCGCAACGTGCGTCACGTTCCCACGGTTGTGCACAAAACCATGGACGGTGAGCGACAGATTTGGCAAAGAACCATCACTTTGGATGAGAACAAAAACGTTTATTTTAAAAGCCACTGGGTATATGCCGGACAAAACAAACTGGTGGAATATGTAAACCCAATGCTGGGTTTATGCATGTCGGTGAATGTAGTAGGGGAATGCTTGCACTACACCGGCGAGTATTATGTTTTGAGACTCGGAAAATTGTGTATTCCCATACCGGAATGGCTCATGCTCGGACACACCACTATTGTGGAGCAACAATCCGCTGATAGTCGATTCAAAATGGACTTCAAATTGCAACATCCACTGTTTGGACAGGTATATCGCTATAGTGGCGAATTTACGACGGTCAGAATTTAGTATTGGGAATTAGTCATGACACAACAAACGAAACTACAGTTTAGCGTCAATCAAAAAATATTGATGAGTGTCATACTATTATCCGCGTTAACCGGTGTTGTTATTAATATGATGCGGCACCGAGGCATAGATGGGTCCGCATTGTTATATGTTGGTATTCCTACAATTATCGCGCTGGTGTTTGCTACAACATCGTCTGCTAAATCCGCCGTGGGGTCAACACTGAAAGCCATTACCTTTGTCATTCTCATATCGGGACCGTTACTGCAGGAAGGCTTTATCTGTATGTTAATGGCGGCTCCTATATTTTATGTCGTTGGTGCTTTGGCTGCCTGGCCATTTGATCATTACCGCAAAAAGAAGGCACGCGAGGAGGATGCGTCTAAACTCAATGTGGCTGTTTTACCGGTATTATTCCTAATTATGTCCATGGAAGGGGTTACCGATATGACCACCTTCAATCGCTACAATGTGGTAGAACGCAGCGAAATTATTGGCCGCAGCGTGAGTGACATAAAGCAAACACTGGCGTCAAAGAGAAAAGTACCGTCACCCGATGCGTTGTTTGGAAAACTGTTTCCGCGACCGGATTGGGTTAATGCGCAAGGATTGTCGGTGGGTGATAAGCACTGGGTGGATATCAGTTATTTTAAATGGGTTTATTGGAATGAAAAGCGGGGGTCCACCTATTTTGAAGTCACCGAACATACGCCTGGGTCTGTTGAATTTAAACCCTATTCTGACGACGGTTACATGAGGTCTTACTTAGATTGGGGTAAGAGTACGGTTTTTTTTGAGCCGGTGGCGCACCATCGTACCAAGGTTACATGGCGAATTGAGTTTACCCGGAAACTGGATCCCATTTGGTATGTTCAACCTCTACAACGCTATTCAGTGGGTATATTGGCAGAAACTCTGATCAATACTTTACGATGATTATTCGAAGCCTTTTGTTGCTGCTACCCATGGGTTTGTGGGCCTGGTATATCATTCAACCAGGTCGCAACAGCCGGGAAATTACAGCGACTTTTCTTGGATTTGTGTGGGCCTTTTTTTCCACTCTGATGCTTAGCAGTATGCTCGTTGTTTTGGGCGCGTTACATTTCTCGGTCAATGACAGTCTGTTTTACGGAGTCCCCTTGGAATGGGTTTTTGCACAAGCCACGATGGTGGGCGCGTTGGTGCCATTGTTCAGAGTGTTGGCATGGGGAGTAGGGGGCAGGGTTTTAGTACAATTCTTCCTAATAACGCTGCTTACTGTGGCAAATTTGGTGGACTATACCCCGCATCAGCTTGTATTAATTATTTTGGGCATGGGTGTATTGGTGGCAATCCCTGCATTGTTGCTATCCGATTGGACCGCATTGGATACCAATATAGGTAAACGTTCTTTTCTACAATCTTTAGCCTGGGCGGCCTTGTTGCTCTGGTTTTTTCCTTCCGTCATATTTCAATTAAGCGGAAGCGATTGGTCCGGTCTGCTGGAGAAGGATGTAATAACGATGGGGCTGAACTGTATTCCCTTGGTATTACCGGCATATTTTTTGATCAGCGCATTATATGAATTTGCCACCAAGGGGGGCGGGACCGCATTTCCTTATGACCCTCCCAAGCGTTTGGTCACCACAGGGGTGTACAAAATAATTTCCAACCCTATGCAAGTGGGTATTACTTTGTCGATGGGCTGGTGGGGTGTTGTGATACAAAGTCTGTGGGTGAGTATTTCAGCAATTATTGCTGTGATATTGTTTGTGGTGTTTAAAGACGTTTGTAATGGCAGTTGTGCCATTGGTCAAAATAATCGTGAATGGCTTAGGTATCAACAAACCGTTCCTAAGTGGTTGCCGCGATTGCGATGGAAGAACTTTTTAGGCATCAAGCAGACTCGTTGAATTTATGGCCGGCTTCTATTATCCGCAAGCCCGGCAGTACACAAATGTTTGGCCGGTGAAAAATGCCAGCGGGTCGATTGTTTTTACAAAGTTGAGTAATTGTTGATCTATGTTCGTTCAAGATTTCGCTTTTTTCTCCTTCGTGCGATCTCAGTTGTAATGCATGCCAACAGCAGAACATTGATTACGCCACCGCCGCCGCCACCGGTAGGCGGCCGGGTTGTCCAGCGTAGTGTTTGAGCGTTACCAAGAGACGCGGTATTAATGCTGTAAGTCGTGGCGTTTGTTGCAGTGGTTTGTATGCCTATGGTAGCGGAAGCACCATAATCTGCATTGCCGTCACCGAATTGGATATCAGCGTAATTCATGAGTATGTCTGCACTGTTTTCAAAGAATACGAGTTGGAATGTAATGTCACCGCCATATTCAAAATGGGTTACATTTTGCCATTCCACGATCACCTCACGATTGGGTGGAGTACCGGCGACTGCATACACCACATGACTGTGATTGGCTACGACAAGGTCATCCCAAAAGGGGGCTACAATAGCATGCAAGTTAAAGAAGTCGCTATACAAGCCTGTGGGTAATAATGTGTTGGAAATGGATGGAATTCGATCTATGGAACGACTCTGATTGGAAAGAGCGATATAGCCTGAGTCACTAATGCCGATGGCATCGAATCGGCTTTGGGTTTCTGCAAACGGGATAGGGAAGGGTAGGTCCACTTGCGTAATGCGTCCGGTTTCCATGATCACGGCAGTGGCTGTATCTTGAATATCACGCCAATCGAAGCTTGCTTTGGATACGCTATAGTTTTTAAGCCGATTGACAGTCACTGTGCTGCTATCCGGAAAATTAAGGCTGAGCGATTGTTGTTTGAAGCGATTCATATTCAATTGCGCGGAATATATGCCATCTCCCGCTGTGTGGTCCACACCGGCTCCGTTATCCAACAAGACAATGGTGTCATTGGTTTCTTCAACGACTATGCCGGGGTTTCCTGCGGGGTCGCCACAGTTGATATGTAATACCGATAGAGTGATCCACTCGCTGCTACCCACTTCTATGCTGTTTGTTTTAGGCGAAAGTCGCTTATTCACAGTTTGGTTGTTACAAGTGAGGGCGCCGGTGCCGTCGGTATCCGCCGCTCGAATACGTCTGCCGGATATGGTGCGGTGTTGCATTGCCGCAGTGGGTGTGCCGGAGGATAGGATCAGATTTTTAATTTGCTTCCAATCCAGTTGGCTGTCATAGGATTTCAGTAAGGCGGCCAAACCGGTAACGTGTGGAGCAGCCATCGAGGTACCGCTGAAAGTCGCATAACGATTCGAAGCGGTTATGTTTGCGGGTAAGGTACCAATGCCGATGTCATCCAGGTAGACTCCGTCATTTACGATGGAACTGTCAGTCGATAAGCGAAAACGAAATTGAAACTGACTGGAGTAGTACCCGGTAGGGATGGCATAATAGTAAAACTCAAAACCGTTATTTTTTCCTGTTAAGGCTCCCAGTGTTACCCAAAGCCCATTGACATTAGCCTCGATAAATAATTTGTCCCAGCCGGTTTCTATCGCGTAGCTTGCATAAAAACCCAAGTACAAGGGTTCTGTAACATTAGCGAGATCTATGACCGGCGAGGTTAAAGACACTTCTGTGTCATTCTCATAGCTCCCGTTTGGACTATCGGTCCAGGATGCAGTAATACTGTGATATTGGTTAGTGGTGGTACTCCAAGGCGGCGTGGCGTTCCATTGAGTAACATTGCCTTCCATATCATCGTAGAAAATATTGGAGAATGGATTCGTGATCTCAAATTCCCAGCCGGGTACGCTGCTGGTAATTCGGTGTCCCGGTGCACCCACGTGGACGGAATGACTTCCGTAACTGGAGAAAGACGCAAGCCCATCGGTATCGGTGGTGGCTGCTACCGAAATCACGTTGGGTAGCTGATAATTTGCCGGATAATCATCCCACACATCGTTACTTATGGAGTTATTGCCTGCAGAGGCAATAAACAGGATGCCCGCTTCCGCCTGGCGATTGATAGCATCTTCCAAGGCTTTGGATTTGGTGCCTACCCAGCCCCAGGAATTGTTGGAGGCCACAATATTGATGCCGCGGCGTTTAAGATTGTAAATGTAATCCAGGCAGGCAATGGCATCCGAAACCACGCCTTTAAGGGTGGCATTGGATAGGTCAAATATCTGGCAGGTAATGACTTTGGTGTTCCAGCTAACACCGGCAACGCCCACACCATTATCACCCTGGGCAGCGATGCTACCTGCTACGTGCGTTCCATGGTTAATGGCATCGATAGGGGGGCGAGTGGGGTCAATCATATTTACCCCAAAAATATCGTCCACGTAGCCGTTGCCGTCGTCGTCAATATTATTATCAGGAATTTCGTTGGGATTTCGCCAAATGTTGTTGATCAAATCTTCATGGGTGGGGTCTATTCCCGAATCAATGATCGCTACAACCACATCGGCGCTGCCTTGGGATAAGTCCCAGGCTTGCTCGGCATTAATGTCGGCACCGCCGGGGTTGTTCATGGCCCAAAGTTCATTAAATCGAGCGTCGTTAGGGGTGTAGTCCATTGTCAGTTCATAGTTGGGCTCGGCGTAGGCCACAGCGGGGTCGTTTTGTAAACGTGTCAATGTTTCCCAGAATTCTTTGGATGGGTCGACTTTTACCAGTTGCAAACCTTTAACCGACGTAAACTGCTTGATGGTTTTTGCTGATTTTCGTAATGTGTTCTGTAATGTTCTTTGCGCGACCTGGGAGGTAACATGGCTTTTGAATTTGACGAGAATTTCGCCGGCCACCGGTGAGATAGTCGGTGCGGCGGCGGCGCTTGGTTTAGCATCGGATGTGGCTACACCGTGTTGTACATTGATTGATAAACTTGGGCTTGCAGCGTAAGTGGAATTCAATGCGAAAGCCAGTGTGGTGATGAAGACCGCGGATCCAACAGCGGATTTGCCAAGCATGAGAATTTCCTTAAATCTACATCTGCGTTTTGTGAGGAAAATTCAGTGTAAAGTATTCGAGAGCCGAATCCTATCGCCCAAAATACCTAATCATTTGGACTGCATAAATAATCGGAAAATGCCTACAGGGCGGCGAGGGAAAAGGGATGATTAGGCAAGGAGAAGCGCTCCTTGCCTAATCTGCTTAGCTCAAAGGCGCTTGAACCATCCCGGTACCCACGTCTTCTTCTTCCGTGTTAACCGCCAGTTCAGCTCTACTACCACTGGCGATCAGTTGCGCTTGTAGGGTTCGGTTTTCCACCCGGCCACTGATTTCTTTTTGCCGCTGTGCCCATAAAGCAGCAACGCCGGCTACGTGGGGGGTAGCCATACTGGTGCCGCTCAAATTGCGCAACTTTCCGCCAGGTATAGCGGATAGGACTTTTACTCCGGGGCCGGATATATCCACTTGATTGTTGGAAAAATCGGCCACAGTAAATCCATTATTGGTTTGTCCCAGAGCGCCGACGGAGATCACACCGCTACCGGCCGCGGGTGGGCCAACGGCGATTTCGTATTCAGGACGTGCACTTTCGTTTCCGGATGCGGCAACGAGGATGGCGCCCTCGCCAAAGAGTCCTTGGACTCGAACAAATTCGGCCAGGTTACCAAATAGATTGATGTTGGCTCGGTAGGATTCCAGGGCAATAGATGTGGCTGGTTTTATGTCATAGCCGCTGTGTTTGACCAGGTTATCTACATATCCTGGAAAGTCGATGCCCAGCGACATGGATACCACATGTGCGCCTTCGCTAACAGCCCATTGGATGGCTTGAGCGATGGCAGCGGAAGATCCGCCGTCTTCCCCCAGGACTTTACCAATGATAGCGCGCTTCACATTACGAGCAACACCGATGCGAGTACCGTTAACATCCTGGCCAAAAATGGTTCCGGCACAATGGGTACCGTGACCGTTTTTGTCGTCGTCCTCTTCAGATGTAAAATTACGCCGCACCAGCTCAAGGTTAGAAAAGGCGGGGTGGTTAGGATCTATACCGGTATCCAAGACCGCGACCGAAATATTACTGCCGTCAAAAGGCGACTGGAGTGCTTTTACCGCCTCTAAACCCCAAGGGGTTTTGACCGGGGACTCGGGTTCTGCATCAGACACCGGGCTAATGAGTTTCATGGGCATAGGGGGGGCAATGGCACGGGTTCTGGGGTCGCGGCGCAAGTCATGGCGCTCGCGGGTAGAGAGTTCCACCTCTTCCACTTCCAGGGATTCCAGGGCGGTGAGTGCCGCATGAGCACTCGAGGTTCCGATGGTATCCAGGGTGGGTACCATAGCCCCGCTGGTTCTTAGTACAACATACTTGTTAATCGACATTACTTCTCCTTGTTTCAGAATCATTCTCGTCGTCACAAAATGAAACTACATAATAATCCACAGGATCATTGTTCCATAATAACAGCTCTTGCATTACGGATGATGGCGGATTAGATGCTAACATAAATTGAGAGCCAAAAAAGAAGGTTTGAGAGTTGAGGAAGCTTAGTAAACTTTGTGAGTTAAGATGGTGTAGAAAGTATGGAGCGTATGGAGCGTATGAAGAGTGGGGGAAGTGTAGAGGGTGGGGAAAGAAGTGTAGAGGGTGGGGAAAGTGTAGGGAGTGGTAATTCAGCAGAGAGCGAGGGAAAGACAAACAGATTATTTAATAGTCAAAAATTTTTACCACCCCCGTTTCCAACGAGTATTCAGCGCCGACGATAGTCAACTTACCTTGTTGGACCAAATTCTCCAGAATAACCGATCCGTGTTGCAGTTGGTTGACGGATGCCCGAATATTAGCTCGTACCGCCAATTGAACCAGTTTCTCCGGTGTGGTTGCGACATCCACCAAAGTTTCGATGGAGGGGCGGATGCGATTGACTATGGAGGCAAGATTGGCTGACCTAAGTTCTTGGGGTTGATCCAACTGTTCCAGCGTCGCCTGAATGGCTCCGCAAAGTGTGTGTCCCAAGACCACTACTAATTGTGTGCCGAAGCATTCCACTGCAAACTCGACACTGCCCACTTGGGAAGGTGCGACGATATTTCCGGCCACTCGGATGACAAATAAATCGCCCAAACCTTGATCAAAGACCAGTTCCGCCGGTACGCGAGAATCGGAGCAACCCAATATTACGGCAAAGGGATTCTGGCCGGCGACGAGTTCGGTGCGGTGCTTTTCATGCATAGCCCGCTCTTGATTGCCCGTGACAAAGCGCTGGTTCCCTTCGCGTAGGCGTTGAATCGCTTCTTCTGCGGATATCATGAGTCTTTTTTGTTGAATTTGTGTTGAATAAGCAACTGTTTCGAATCTAATATGGATAGTATTGCTTGACCGAAGCCGCTATTCTACCATTATGCTTGAAAATTTTGCCAATCTTTCTGTTCCCGTACTGGGATTTGTGGGATTCAGCGGTAGTGGAAAAACCACATTATTAACCAATATAATTCCCGTTTTATCGCAACGGGGAATTGCCGTCGCGGTACTTAAACATGCCCACCATCAGTTTGATGTAGACAAACCGGGAAAGGATAGTTACGAAATTCGCAAAACCGGTGCACAGCAGGTTTTGGTGGCATCACGTAAGCGTTGGGCTTTGATGGTAGAAAATCCGGTTCGCCAGGAAGAACCCAATCTGGAGTATCTGCTCCGACAGTTGGATTGTAGTACGGTGGATTTAGTTTTGGTCGAAGGATTTAAAACCGAGTCCCATGAGAAAATCGAAGTGCATCGACAAGAATCCGAGCAGGAATTTTTGTATCTCTCGGACCCTAATATAATCGCGATTGCCACGGATGTACCAAGCATGGACGTGGACTTGCCATTACTTGATATCAATGATCCCGGCGCCATCTGCAATTTTATTGAATCCCACACCGGGATAGTGCAAAAGTAAGATATATCCCTTTGTCATGCCTGCTTCAAACTGTAGGGCGAAAGCCGACCGGGATTTGGCGGAGCCTGTTATACCAGACCTTCGAAGGGTTCTACATCTACCGGATCACCGGGTTCCACAGTGCCTTGAGATTGGGGTAATACGATAAAGCAATTGGCCCGGCTCATAGAACTTAATACGCCGGAGCCTTGCTTGCCGCTGCTGCGAACAATGGTTTCACCGAGCTCATTACTTTCCAAAACACCCCGATAGAATTCCACCCGTCCCGGTTTTTTCTTTAAACGGGAAGCGCAGGGTACTTTAAACCGAATGGCGGGGTTCGCTTTCAGGCCCGCAAGGGTCAGCAGTGCGGGTCGTACGAGTTGGTAAAACGTGACCATTACAGCGACCGGATTTCCCGGGAGTCCGAAAAACGGCTTCCCGTTGATTGTGCCAAAGGCAAGGGGGCGGCCCGGTTTGATGGCGATTTTCCAAAAATCCACAGCACCGATTTCGTCGAGTACATCTTTGATATAATCCGCATCGCCTACTGACACCCCCCCACTGCTTATAATCACATCCGCATGTCGGCTAGCGTGCTCTAAAGCAGCTCTAAGAGCGCTTGGATTGTCTTTGATGACGCCCAAGTCCTGCAAGTCCAGTCCCAAACGAGTCAACATGCCATAGAGGGTATATCGATTGCTGTCGTGTATTTCACCAGGTCCCAACCGGGTGCCCACCGGTCTAAGTTCATCTCCGGTGGAAAAAAAAGCCACCTTCGGTTTTCGAGTAACTTCTATATGCGTTGTACCCAAAGATGCCAGCAAACCCAATTCTGTCGCAGTGATGGGAGTACCCGCTTGAATGGCAATATCATTTTTCGCCAAATCTTCACCGGCATAGCGAACATTTTCGCCGCATTGGTGTCCTGCTCCTACTGTGACCACATTGTCTACGCATTGCGTTAACTCCTGCGGAATCACCGTATCACAACCGGATGGTATTGCTGCACCTGTCATTATACGAACACAGTTTCCCGGTTTTACGGTGTCGGGGTAGGGCTTTCCCGCCAAGGCGGTACCGGCAATGAGAAATTGTCTTTGGTCGCGTTGCGACAGAGCGGCACCGTTTAGCGCAAATCCATCCATGGCAGAATTGGTATGGGCCGGAACATCAAACATTGCTTTGACATCATGAGCCAGGGTGTATCCTAAAGCCTCACGTATTGGCAGTAACAGTGTGTTGTGGATAAAAGTGTTAAGGAAGCAAGAACGAGCAATGGTTTGTATTCTTTCCTGCGCCTGTGACAAAGATAAAGAGGGGTCGATGCTATCGGAGCAACAGGATGCGATGCTGCGTTTCTTGCTGGAAACATTCTCAACGATGTCATCACTCATTCAGTTTGAATCCCCCATAGGATCTAACACGGTTTCAAGCGTGGCTTTCCCGTTGCTCGAGCAATGCTTCCATATCACATTGATCTTCTTCGGTATTAATGTTGATGAATACTTGGGTAGCCTTGGAAAAGTCCGCCAGAACGGTATTTTTTTGAGCATACCAGGTATCAATTTTGCGTCCACCGGCTTCCAGGTATTGAAGCAAGTCAGGCAGCAGGGAGCGTCGTAAGCAGGCAAACACCGGTTGCATGCGGTTGCCGTCATGAGCTACGGCTATCTCAGCCTCGTTGTGTTCCAGTGTATTGACCAGTTTAGAAACCAGGTCTTCCGGCAATAATGGTGAGTCACAGGGGAGGGTAACGACCAAGTCCGTTTTACTTGCCTGCAGCCCGCTGGCCATACCTACCAAGGGACCATAATAATCGCCTATGATATCTTCCACAACCTCGTAGCCGTACTGCCCATATTGCTCCAAATTCCGATTGGCGTTGATCAATAGGGTTTTCACTTGAGGCTGAACGGAATTCAGAACGTATTCGATCATGGCTGTTCCACGCAAGGGGATCAGACCTTTGTCCTGCCCCCCCATACGTCTGGCGCGGCCGCCTGCGAGGATAACTGCAGTGACTTTTTGTTTGGTTAGATTAACGGTTGTCATCTCTGTTTTGTCGGTATAAGCGGGTTTGGCCGGGTCTACTGCAAACCATCGCCTCATTTCAGCTGTCGTTTCCACAATGGTTTTTTCTTCCGGCGCAGCCGAAGGGTTTAGTGGGCCCGTGTATAGAAATGGTTCTACGATAGTATAGCGCTGTGGACCGGTTTTACATAGATGGCGATGGGTTTGACTGAACTGCCGGGCGAAGTGAGGTTCATGGCTGGTAACAATGGAACTGATTCCCTCAGCTTCAAGGCGCTTAATCAGTTGTATAGTCTGCTCTCTGGATTCCCGGTCCATATTGGCCATGGGCTCGTCCAAAAGCAAAAGTTTGGGGGCGAGAATTCGCGCTCTGCTGAGAGCCACGCGTTGCTTTTCTCCGCCGGAAAGGCTTTGTGCGTTTCTTTGCGCCAAGTGTGACAAACCCGCCCAGTTAAGGGCCTGCTGCACCTGTTCATCGATTTGGGTTTTGTTCAAAGCGGTAAAACGAAGGCCATATGCGACGTTTTCCCAGACACTGCGGTCAAACATATACGGGTGTTGATGCAAATACACGGTATGACGAAGCAGCGTCGGTCTCAGTGAATGCCAGTCCTGAGATACGCCATGGTAGTGGAACATTGCTTGGTCCGGTGCTTCCAGACCGGCCAGTATTTTTAATAAAGTGGTTTTACCGGCGCCATTGCGACCGCTTAGCACCATGCAGGTATTTTCCGGAATCTTGAAACCTGTTATATCCAGGAGTCTGTGGCGGCTTCTGGTTTTAAGCAGATGTTCAATGTGAATTAAGGCTGTCACTGCGGGGTTCCGCCTTTTTCTTGAAAGAAGCTCAAAAAAATATTTAACAGCAGCGCGGCTAGCAATAATACCAAGCCCAGCGCAATTCCCTGGGCAAAAGCACCTTTACTGGTTTCCAGAGCAATGGCTGTGGGTATATTGCGAGTATAGTTGGCAATATTACCTCCGACCATCATAGAGCTGCCTACTTCAGCGATCACTCGGCCGAAACCGGCCAGGATAGCTGCCAGAAGACCAAACCGGACTTCATACATTAACGTTAACATGGCTTGCCAAGGTTTGGCGCCAAGTGTTCTGGCACTTTCCCATACGCGTTGATCTGCGGCTTTAAATGCCGAATGACTGACAGCCACTAGTAGGGGAAAACAAAGAATGAACTGCCCTATAATCATGGCGGTTTGCGTAAATAATAATTTCCAATCACCCAATGGGCCGTTGCGGGACAACAGCATGTACACCGTCAATCCGACAATGACAGCAGGCAGTGCCAGCAAAGTGTTGAATAGTGAGATAAGAAATTTGCGCCCGGGGAAATGCAAATGGGATAGGGCAAATGCCACGCAGAGGGCGAACGGCGTGGCCATCAATATTGCGCGCAGGGAAACGCTGAATGAAATGGCTACTATAGTCCATAATTCGGTATCGCCGGTGAAAAGTAAAACTAAAGCGTTCCAGCTCGCTTCACGCAATGATTCCATGAAGCTTATGGCTCACTGACTTGGGCTCTTTGGGTCATGGCCATCGGTATAAACAGTTGCTTTCCGTTAATGGCAAACCTTCCGATCATTTGTTGCCCTTTAAGCGATGTAATCCAGCGGATAAACCGGTTCGCGCCTTTGTAGTTGGCATCAGGGTATTTTTGCGGATTTACCGCAATAATACCATAGGGATTGAACAGGTGTTGGTCTCCCTGTACCAGGATTTCCAGCGGACTCTTTGCCAGGTAGGCTAACCACGTGCCGCGATCGGTCAGTGTGTAGGCATCCAATTCACTTGCCATCTGCAGTACGCGACCCATGCCTTGACCGGCTTCACGATACCAGCGTCCGACCGGGGTTAAACCCAGTTGCTTCCATAGAGACGTTTCCTTTTTATGGGTGCCGGAGTCGTCGCCACGTGAAATAAACGCGTGTTTTCCCATCATGATTTGCCGTAAGGCTTGTGCGGCATTGGGGTTAGCGCGAATTTGGGCCGGATCATGCCGGGGACCGACAATAACGAAATCATTGTACATGACATCCTTGCGGTTAACGCCGTAACCTTCCTGTATTAAACGCTCTTCGGCCGAGCGGGCATGGACCAAAACCACATCCACATCACCTTCGCGTAACAAACGCAAGGCTTTACCGGTACCCACAGCGATGACATGAACAATATCATTGGTTTCGGACTGATAAGATGGTATCAGATGTTTTAACAGACCGGAACTGTCAGTGCTCGTGGTGGTAGCCAAGCGGATCACAGAATCGGATTTCGGAGTTTCAGCCATACTCACAGGAATAAGCAACCATATGCACAAGATAGCTGCAAGTATGCGCAAAGCGCTTGTGGAAAATAAAACGTCGGGTTGTTTTATTGTAGTCGAGTGATTGCTTTCACAACACATAGTTCCCCCAATCGTTATTATAACTGTTAGGCCGGGTGTGGCGCGTGTTGGGTGTTGGTCGCGGATGCTTTGGTTTGATCCAATATCATATTCTCCTTACCATTATAAACTAAGAAGTGCTTTCCTTTGGCCCGGGCAATCATTGTAACGCCCAGCTCCTGCGCCAATTCCAAACCCATTTGGGTAACACCGGAACGTGATAACAATATGGGGATTTGCATCAGTGCGACTTTCATGACAATCTCCGAAGTCAAACGACCGGTTGTATAAAAGACTTTATCGTCTCCCGGGATATCGTCTAACCACATATATCCGGCAATGGCGTCGGCGGCATTATGACGACCCACATCTTCTACGAACAAAGAAACTTGGCCATTGGTGCATAATCCACAACCGTGTACAGCGCCGGCGCGTTTATAGATTTCATTATGACTTCGAATGTTTTCCAACAAGAAATAAATCCGGCTTTGATGAATGCTGACTCGGGGCAGTCTGGTGTTGTAAAGCTTGTCCAGAGTACAGCTAAAAACCGTACCCTGTCCGCAGCCTGTGGTAACTGTGCGTTTTTTCAGTTTTTCATCCCAGCCATCAACACCATCCCAGGTGCACACATGGGCCGACTCGGTGTCCCAGTTAACGTCCACTGACTTGATTTGTTCCAGGCGCTCAATAAACCGTTGCGTGCGCAAATACCCCAAGGCCAAGGCTTCCGGGTGGGTCCCCAGAGTCATCAAGGTGACAATTTCTTTGCCATCTACATACAGTGTCAAAGGTGATTCACCCGCAACCTGGACTTCCCGAAAATCTCCTTGCTCGTCCATTGCTTGTACGCAGTGAGTTGGACTGAGGCCGGACTGGCTCAATTGGGGTTTACGGTTTTTTCTGGAGACCGTCATGGACTAACCACCGGAAACATTCATATGGCGGGAAATAACAACCGGTTGGTTTAAATTGAATTCATGTCCAAACGGTTTAACGGCCATAGCAGCCACAATGGCTTTTTGCAGCACATCCATTCGTCCCGGATGAGCACGTACAATGGCTTTCAAATCCACCGAATGCTCCTGACCCAGACATAAAAGCAGGCGTCCATCCGTAGTCAGGCGCACCCGGTTGCATTGTTGACAAAAATTATGACTGTGAGGAGAGATAAATCCTACTTTGCTGTTGCTGTTTTCAATCTGAAAATATTTTGCCGGACCGCCGCTGGATGCCGTGGACGTGTGTAGAGTAAACCTTTGTTCTAAATCCTGCTTAATCTGTGAATTGCTGTAGAAGGTATCCGCGCGATTGCGTTCCTCCAGATTGCCTAGGGGCATTTCTTCTATAAAGGCAATATCGATTTTTTGTTGAATTGCAAAGTGCACCAAATCCAGGATTTCATCATGGTTAATATTTTTCATGATGACGGTGTTAAGGCGTAAGCGTTGGAACCCCAGTTGTTTGCAGGTTTCTATCCCGTGCAACACAGTCTCTAAATGACCGATACGGCTGATTTTTTTGAAGCGTTCCGGACGCAGGGTATCCAGGCTGATATTGATTCGTTTTATGCCCGCTTGTCGCAGTTCCGGTGCCAATCGCTGTAATTGTGAGCCATTGGTGGTTAATACGGTTTCTTTAAGTTCGGGAAAGGTTTGGATTTCCTTTATTAACCAGGAGAGATTGTTGCGAACCAAAGGTTCGCCTCCCGTAATGCGCACTTTACTTACGCCCAGTAGCGAAAATGCCTGAATGATAAACGCAATTTCCTCCAACGTTAGAATACAACTGCGAGGCGTGAATTGAGTTTTTTCGTTCATACAGTAAATACAGCGAAAATCACATCGGTCAGTGACAGAGACACGGAGATAGTTGATGTGGCGTCCGAATCGGTCCTGCAGCGGTTTGGGTGAGGCTATAGATGGAGTTGTACCCATTTCATACCGGTCAGTTCATTGAGAAAGCCAATGCGTCATTTATTTAAGCTAAGCACATGCTGTTGGATTTGTAAATCCACAAAAAACTTTCATTCCCGGAAATTACTCCTATACTGATTTTAGACGCGTCTTACAAAAGAGTGGATTAAAAATTGATCTACAATACGACCAGTCCCCAAATCTCCCCAGAAAGCCGGAAGGCCATACCCGTGTGTGTTGTTATGGATTACCGGGTATCCGCCAGCCCCTGGTCGTCCGGGCAGTGGGAAGCGGGAGCGGTACTGGTCGGCGAACATCTCGACTCAATGAAACACTCCGGAAACAGTGACAACAGTGCTGGTGCAAGTGCAAACGGTAGTAGTAACAGTAACGCCGACTACCATTCAGTGTCCGGAGACGACTCCCGCGCATTACGTAATGATTCCCCTCAATCTCAATATCTATGTGCCGGTCTCAGTATTTCCCTTTATACCGATGATGCCGATAGTTACTATCACAATCTCATGTCAGAAACACCTAAGGTATTCGTCATTTGTCACAGTGAAACTACAGAGAATACCGCGGAAATCAATGACGGCCCTATCCCTCCTTTTCTGGTTACCTTAAGTTACGATGAAGCGGCTTCTTATATGGAAGTCGATGAACAAGTGTTTTCTGTCAGTATGCCGCCGGAATTGTACTTGTTGCTCGAACAATTTGTGCTTGAAAATTACATACCCACGCAGCGTAAAAAGCGGCGACGAAAAAACTGGAGTGAGGCCGGCAGTGAATGAAAGATGTACCCCAGTCTGACATAGACCCTCCGGATGACGTGGAAGAGGATTTTCTGAGGCGTTGGAGTCGGCGCAAATCGCATCATCAACAATTGACGCCAAAAGAGCCGCTACCAACAAAGGCGAATGCCGGGTTAAGGGCAAGCACCGATATTCATGCAGCCGAGGTGTCATCAGGGGAGCCCGCTTTGTCAGCGCTCTCACAATCAGAGCTATCCCAATCAGAGCTATCCCAATCAGAGCTGCCCGAAGAACCGAGCGATGCGGATATGCCGGATATCGAGAGTCTTGGTGAGCATTCAGATTACAGTGGTTTTATGTCACCGAAAGTCAGTGAACCATTGCGTCGCCGTGCCTTGCGAAAATTATTTGCCATGCCGGTGTTTAATGTGACAGACGGTCTCAACGATTACGATGAAGATTATACCCAGTTTGCCCCCTTGGGGGATGTGATTCCATGGGAAATGAGAGAGAGATTGCGGTTTGAATCCAAACGAAAAGAGGATGAGGCTAAGTCTCAGGAACAAGAAGCGAAAATTCGGGACGAGGAAACCCGGGAAGACCCGGCAGACGAGGACCGGGAGGAATTACAAGATCCGGTGGAATTGCTTGCTCCAAGTGTATCTGAAGATGATGTAGACCCTGTCAACAAAGTGGAGTTAATTCAAAAAACTGATGCTTGAAATAGAACCTTTTAATGATGTGCTTGAACGCACCTACCAAGATAAGCCATTACAGCACTCTCTGACGGCCGTGGCGCAATTGCAGAGTCAAGCAGCCACGGTAGTTGAATATGTATCACGCGGTTGGGTAGTGGTGCTGTCGGATAAACACCAAACCGATAGCGCGCTGTTAGAGGCGGTGGTGGACAAGTTGGTCCAAGGTGGCTTGCATTGCACTTTGCTTGGCGTCGAAAGCTCCTCTGACAGGGAGACTATCAGCGTCACTCACTATAATCGAAGCAAAACCGTGTTGGAAAAAAGTTTTCTCTGCAGCGATCTTCGATTGGTTGGATACTTGGGGCGGTTTCAATTCACGTTTTCCACCCCTAAAGGTTCGTTTGGTCTACAGGACTTATTAACCAGCGAAGCAACAGTAGACTTGGTTGTTGATTTGAGCGATCGGGAATTTTTTATCGCCCAGTTACCACCGCAGGGATACACTAAGTTAGCAGCCTATTCTGATGCAGTATTGGATAGGGTGTGTGAAATGGTAGGTGAATTCGAGAAGCCAAAGTATTTTAACTACGACCCGGAAATTTGCGCTCACAGCCGTAGCGGAATTACAGCGTGTACGCAATGCATCAACGTATGTCCCGCTAACGCGATTTCCACTCTAGGTAATGGCATTCACGTGGATCCTTATTTGTGTCAGGGGGCGGGAAGTTGTGCCTCGGCCTGTCCTACCGGTGCGATTCGTTATACCTATCCCAGTCTGGAAGATCAGCTGCTGCGGGTACATACCGCATTAGAAGCGTATCGTCGTCATGGAGGAGAAAATCCTCGTTTGATTTTTTACGATACCGAAGTCGGTCAGGAAACGCTCAATAAAGTAGTGGGTCACTGGCCGGAAAACATGATTCCTCTGGAAATAGAAGAATTGGGTGTCGTGGGAATGGATGTGTGTCTGGCGGCTTTGGCCTACGGCGCGGTTCAAGTGGTACTACTGGCAACACCACATACCGCCGCATCGGTATTAAAAGAGCTTGATAATCAACTACTGATTATGGGAACCCTGCTGCATTCTCTGGGTTATTCTGATGACTCGGTTTTACAATATAAAATGGATGAATCGGGCTGGGCGGCATTGTGTGCCGCCGAACCGGAGAACAAGGCGCTAAACCCGGCGGAGTTTTTCAGCAGCAACAGCAAACGAGAAGTCTTGCACAGAGCTTTGGACCATTTGTACCAAAATGCAACAACACCCAGACCCTTGGTATCATTACCGATTGGTTCACCATTTGGCGAAGTTTGGCTGGATAAGAATCGTTGTACCTTCTGTATGGCGTGCGTCTGGCAGTGTCCAGGCAACGCCCTGATTGCGGCATCGGATCATCCGGTAATTAAGTTTGTGGAGGCCGATTGCGTTCAATGCGGCCTATGTGCCCGCACATGTCCTGAGGACGCAATCGGTCCGTCGCCGCGTTATTTGTTTGATCGAGCCCAACGGGAGAGCAAGCGAATTTTGAACGAAGAGGAGCCTTTCTTATGCATCAAATGCGGGAAAGCCTTTGCCAGCCAACGCATCATTGAGCAGATGACCTTAAAGTTAAAGCAGCATGCCATGTTTCAAGGACAGGCCTTACAGCGCCTGAAAATGTGTGAAGATTGCCGCGTTAAGGATATGTTTGAAGAAGAACTGGGCATGAGCCGGGAAGTCCCATGACAGAAGAGATGATAGTAGAGTCAAGCTCTGCGGCTGGATCAGAGCAGCCATCAAAGACGCCGGGGTCTGAACATTTGGTCAGGGCCGGTGTGTACAGACTGTTGGCGGCCTTATTGGTGTCACCGCCTACACCGGCTTTGTTAGCGACCGTTCGGGCGTTGCACGCAAACGACGTTGAGAACGCATCAAAAAACTCCGCGACAAGCTCCGCCATGAATGCTGCGTGGAACAATTTAGTACAGGCTGCAGAGGCGCATAGTGCCGAGCAAATTGAAGCAGAATATTTTGCCCTGTTTATTGGTTTAGGGCGAGGCGAATTGCTTCCCTACGCATCGTGGTATTTGACCGGTTTTCTTATGGAGAAACCTTTGGCACGTTTGCGCAACAGGCTGCAGGAAATGGGTTTATCTCGTCAGCAGGGGGTAAATGAACCGGAGGACCATGTGGCCGCACTTTGTGAAACAATGAGTGTGATAATCACAGAATCTAGACTATCCTTTAAGCAAGAACAGGAGTTTGTTGAGACATTTGTACTGTCATGGATGCGCCGATTTTTTGACGATTTGAGAGAGGCGGAATCATCAGAATTTTATCAAGCGGTGGCGGATGTCGGCCGGCAATTCATGCTGATAGAACAGCAGTGGTTTGATTACCCACCATAGAGTACTACCCCAGTGATCGACTTGGTTGAATACTTCAATGTGGGTCACGACATTCGTTTTAAGCTGTGCCTTGGTAACACAATGAAACCAGGCTTGGGCTAACAAGGAGCGCAAAATGGGAAAACGTCAGTCTTCAAAATCTGCAACGCCGTCAACGCCTCAATCCAAAGAACAACAACGCCGCGCGTTTTTGGCAGGAATGGTTGCCGTCGGTGGTGCTACCGCTGTCAGTGCAGCTTCCGCTCGCTTACTGGGCAATGACAACAACAGGAAGGCGCCCGTCCAGGCGAAAATCGATCCTCCGACTTCCAAGGGTTATCAACTCACCGAACACGTGCAACGTTACTATGATAGTTTGAACGAATAAGGCAGTTTTGCAACAGTAACAAAAGTCAGCAGGCAGGGAGAAGTGTATTAAGTATCAAGGTTAAACTCTGAACACATTGCACTGTAAGCCGAAGTAGGGTGGATGGGTGCGGTGCACGAACAAGGAGGCCGTCCATGAAGTTGGTAAAGAAGTCGTCCGGAGCCCAAGTGCGCTCCGGGTCAACACAAACCGCAACGGCATTAAATCGGCGCGATTTCCTCAAACGCTCCGGACTCTCCGTAGGTGGGCTGGCCGCAGTCAGTAGTATGCCTTTAGGTATGATGCAAAACGCACAGGCTGCGTCTCCTGCGGCCGCCAAAAAATCCGGAGAAAGCAAAACAGTTCGAACAATATGTACACATTGTTCGGTGGGTTGCGGTATATACGCTGAAGTGGAAAACGGTGTATGGACGGGACAGGAACCGGCTTTTGATCATCCTTTTAACCGCGGCGCACATTGTGCGAAGGGTGCTTCCGTACGCGAGCACGGCCATGGCGAACGGCGTCTAAAGTATCCCACTAAACTGGTTAATGGAAAGTGGACTAAAGTCTCATGGGATCAGGCTATCAATGAAATCGGCGACAAATTACTGGAAATTCGTAATACGTCGGGACCGGACTCGGTATTTTGGCTGGGTTCAGCGAAGTTTAATAACGAGCAGGCCTACTTGTTTCGCAAGTTCGCGGCCATGTGGGGCACTAACAATGTGGACCATCAGGCGCGTATTTGTCATTCCACTACCGTAGCCGGCGTAGCCAATACATGGGGCTACGGCGCCATGACCAACTCCTACAACGATATTCACAATAGCAAAGCCATATTGATAATTGGCGGGAATCCCGCCGAAGCCCACCCGGTATCTTTGCAACATATTTTCCGCGCCAAGGAAAGAAATAATGCGCCTTTGATTGTTATTGATCCACGTTACACCAGGACAGCGGCGCATGCCGATGTGTTTTTACAAATACGCCCTGGCAGCGATGTGCCCATTGTTTGGGGAATGATGTGGCATATTTTCAAAAACGGCTGGGAAGATAAAAAATTTATTCAGCAGCGTGTCTACGGCATGGATCAAATCCAAAAAGAAGTCATGAAGTGGACGCCGGACGAAGTGGAGAAAGTAACAGGAGTGCCCGAAGCCCTGGTTAAGAAAGCAGCCAAACTGATGGCGGATCATAGACCCGGAACGTTTATCTGGTGTATGGGTGGAACACAACACACGATTGGCAATAACAATACCCGTGCTTACTGTAACTTCCAATTGGCATTGGGAAATATGGGGGTCAGTGGAGGCGGAACCAATATTTTTCGCGGCCACGATAATGTACAAGGTGCCACGGATTTTTGTGTTTTGAGCCATTCGCTACCGGGTTATTACGGACTGTCTGAAGGGGCTTGGAAACACTGGAGTAAAGTTTGGGATCTGGACTACGAATGGATTTCATCCCGTTTTGACCAAGGCAGTTACGAAGAAGCTAAGGGTAAGCCGGTTAAACCCATGAACACCAAAGGTATCCCAGTTTCCCGTTGGATAGATGGAGTGTTGGAAGATAAGGATAAGATTGCTCAAAAAGACAATTTTAAGGCCGTGTTTATGTGGGGCCATGCGCCAAACAGCCAAGTGCGAGGGCCGGAGATGAAGCAGGCTCAGGAAAAACTTGATCTCCTGGTGGTGATAGATCCGTATCCTACCGTCAGCGCAGTTATGCACGACCGCAAAGACGGGGTGTATTTATTACCCGCGGCGACTCAGTTTGAAACCTATGGGTCCGTTACCGCTTCCAATCGTTCCTTGCAGTGGCGAGACAAGGTATTTGATCCCTTGTTTGAATCCTTGCCGGATCACACCATCATATACAAGTTTGCCAAAAAGCTGGGTTTTTCCGAGCAATTGTTTAAAAACATCAAAATAAACGGTGAAGAACCTCTAATTGAAGATGTCACCCGGGAATTCAATAAAGGTATGTGGACTATCGGTTACACCGGACAAAGTCCCGAACGCATGAAAAAACAGCAGCAGAACTGGCATACTTTTAATTATACCTCGCTGGAAGCTCAGGGTGGCCCTTGCAATGGTGAATATTTTGGATTGCCATGGCCTTGTTGGGGTACGGCGGAAATGGGACATCCGGGTACTCCCAATCTGTACGATATGAGCAAGCCCGTAGCCAAAGGGGGATTGACCTTTAGAGCACGCTTTGGGGTGGAACACGACGGCGTCAATATACTGGCAAAAGGAGCCTATAGCAAAGGCTCAGAGATTAAGGATGGATACCCCGAATTCACTGCTGACATGTTGAAAAAACTGGGTTGGTGGAAGGACCTGACCGACGCGGAAAAGGCATCGGCTGAAGGCAAAAACTGGAAAACAGATTTGTCCGGTGGCATCCAGAGAGTGGCCATAAAACACGGTTGTGCGCCGTTTGGTAATGCCAAGGCGCGCAGTATTGTGTGGACCTTTCCTGATCCTGTTCCCATTCACCGGGAGGCCCTGTATACCAATCGGCGCGATTTAGTGGAAAAGTATCCCACCTATGAAGATCGCAAATCTTTCTACCGCTTACCTGTGCGTTATCAATCCATACAGGCGAAAGATTATTCCAAGGACTATCCGTTGATCATGACCAGCGGACGGTTGGTTGAGTACGAAGGGGGTGGGGACGAATCCCGCTCCAACCCGTGGTTGGCTGAGTTGCAACAGGATATGTTTGCGGAAATTAATATTGTCGATGCCAATAACAATGGAATACGCCCCGGTGACATGATTTGGGTGGAAGGACCGGAGGGAGGCAAAATCAAGGTTAAAGCAAAAATAACTCAGCACGGTGTCGTACCAGGCGTGGTTTGGCTGCCCTTTCATTTTGGTGGTCACTTCCAAGGTAAGGATTTGCGTAGTAAGTACCCTAAAGGAAGCGATCCGTATGTATTGGGAGAGGCTTGCAATACTGCGTTTACTTATGGGTATGACTCGGTGACTCAAATGCAGGAAACAAAAGCTTCTTTATGCCGCATAAGCCGCGCTTGAACCTGGGTCTGGAATCAGGGTGAGGAGATAAGAAATGGCTCGAATGAAATTTCTGTGTGACGCCGGACGGTGCATTGAGTGTAATGCCTGTGTAACCGCATGTAAAAATGAACATGAAGTGCCGTGGGGTATGAACCGGCGTCGAGTGGTCACTATCAATGACGGTTCCCCCGGTGAGCGCTCAATTTCGGTGGCCTGCATGCATTGTTCGGATGCGCCCTGTGCTGCCGTTTGTCCGGTGGATTGTTTCTATACCACGGATGATGGTGTGGTACTGCACAACAAAGATCTGTGTATAGGCTGTGGTTATTGTTTTTACGCTTGCCCGTTCGGTGCGCCACAGTTTCCCGGGGACGGGGCTTTCGGGTCACGCGGAAAAATGGACAAATGTACTTTTTGTGCCGGAGGACCAGAGCCTGACCATTCCGATGCGGAACATAAAAAGTACGGTCGCAATCGCCTTAGTGAAGGTAAGTTACCCATTTGTGCTGAAATGTGTGCAACCAAAGCGTTATTGGCCGGAGACAGCGACAAAGTATCGGATGTTTACAGAGAGCGTGTTACCTATCGGGGTGCCGGTACAGGCGCCTGGGGCTGGGGTATCGCTTATAAAGGAAAATAAGGGCTGGAACGGACATAAGGGTGGACAGGCATGCATACAATGAGTGAAGTGAATCGTACGCCCGATAAAGGTATCAGGCGTAAAGGTCTCTCACGGAGAGTAATACGTAACACATTTTTAGTGATGATGTGTCTGGCTATACTGCCTTTAATTCCCTACGCCATAGAAGCCGTGACAGAGGGAGTTACCAATCCCAATCCGGGTGCTCAACTTTGGCGTGATATACGCCAACGTGATGGTGCCGTAGAAGGACAGACTCAGATCCAGGGCATCGAGCGGGGTGTCCTCATCAGCACGCAGGGCGAAGAGTGGCGTCAGTATCGGTCAGATACCTTGGTGCCTTACAGCAGTATAATTTTCAGTGCGATTATCCTGGCGTTTGTAGTGTACTATCTGGTCGTGGGTCAAATAAAAATCCAAGGTTCCAAAACCGGTAGTACCATCCAAAGAACCACAAAAGCCGAACGCTATGTTCATTGGTTTGCTGCCGGTTTGTTTGTCATTTTGGCGTTAACGGGTTTAATTTTGCTGTATGGTCGTTGGGTTTTGATTCCCATACTGGGTCCGGAAGGTTTTGCGGTTACCGCCACGTTATGCAAGTTGTTGCACAACTATCTGGGTCCGGTATTTATCATTGCTGTTATCTTACTGTTTTTGTATTTTGTCAAAGACAGTGTGTTTAATATGAAGGTGGACGGAGCGTGGTTCGCTAAAGCAGGAGGCTATCTGGGCGGGGAACACCCCAGTTCCGGTAAATTCAATGCCGGTCAAAAAGCCTGGTTTTGGGTGGCAGTATTAGGCGGCTTGGTTTTGAGTGGCAGTGGTTTGGTGTTGGACTTTCCAAATTTTGAACAAGGACGCGTATTAATGCAGGACGCCCACTGGGTTCACAGTATTAGCGCAGTGGTTGTCATAGGATTTTTCTTTGTCCACGTCTATTTAGCCTCAGTTGGCGTCGAGGGGGCTTTGGATGCCATGGTAAGTGGAGAAGTGGACAGTAATTGGGTTAAACAGCATCATGATCTGTGGTATGAACAGGTCAAAGATCAGGCTAAAACTCCTCCCACCTAAACTTTCCCTGACCAGCGCCAAGTTTCGCGAGGTACCGTCTGGACCTCGCGGTGTCCTTTGACAATAATCGCAAACTTCAGTTCAATACGGTTGTTTTCTCTATCCGGGAGAAACAGCAGTCTGCACGATTGTGCTGTATCGGTTATAATCGGGGCTAGCCAAATCGGATTTTTCGCGCAGGAACTATGAGTTTGATCAACCTTATAAAAAGCCGGACTTGCAGACTACTCCTCACTCTGTGGTCGACGGCTATTATAGTAACGCTGGTATCCTGTGCCACCACCGAGGAGCCGGGAGATACCTCCGAGGAAACCACAGAGGTAGAGCAACGAAAAGTGGTGCCCAGCCCGGAAAACTCACGCCAAGGTGATGCTGTCCTTCGTGTTACAGGCTCTGACGGCAAAGCACTTCCGGGTGTATTGATCATCAGTTCACGGCTGATGGACTTATCCGGCCAATATACCGTGAACAAACCCAACAAAACGCTGGCAGAAGCGGGCTTGTTATATTTGTTGCAAATGAATCCGGCGGCTCAGTGGGATTTTTTGATTCATACCCCCGATGATCGCGTTCGTGTGGTAGGGATTAGCAATAGCGAGGGTAAGGTATTTGAACGTTTGGAGACGAACAGTTTACATCGGGCAGTGCGAGTGGGGCCGCCACCGGTGGTTTACGTGTTTGTTAAAACCGGGTACCAAACGCAAGTCATATCCCGTCCCTTATTCAAGGTTCTGGAAGGTGGGGAAATTTCCATTACCATGCAAACCAGTGCAATTACAAACAACAATGCGGGTGTTGTTGAAGCCGGGCCAGACACTCCGGATGCAAACTCCGCCATAGGTAAACCCGAAATCACAAAACCCGACGCCGTTAAGACCGGCGCGGACACCGACAAACCCAAGGATGCGACTGCTACCAAGGAACCGAGCATGGCAGCCGTTGGGGATATTGTGGAGACAATGATTATTAACAATCTCAGTGCCTTCTCTATAAGCGAGGTGCTGGACTTTCAACAACGGATTTCTGTACGTCCCGCTGAGGCTAAATTACTGCAAGTCCAATACACCCGCTCCTTGGAAACGATACGCACTCAACTGGCTATTTCAAAAAACAATATTCCACTGGCGCAAGAATGCCGTCTGCGTTACTGGCTGGCAAGGACGCAGCTCAACATTTTGGGGATGGATTATAACAACTACAACCCGGAATCCGAGGCATTGAAAGCGGTGGAATCCGAACTGGGTTTTATAAAGTCGAGATGTCAGGATCCCCATTTGATTTCATTAATGTTGGTTGATGAGCGGGACGTTTTTATTAATAAGCGTCAATGGTTTTATCGAAACAAGGTTCCCACAGCGAAATGGCCGGCATCCATGAATTGGAACACATTCAAGCGCGATTGGATTATCAATGCCGAAAAACTGGACAAAACACAGAGCAAACGTTTGTGGCCGGTGTTTCATCGTACGTTGTCGCAAATGTATAATCAGGGCTACTGGTCACAACAATACGAAAAATTAGGTCGTTTCAAAGAAGAACATCCCTTGATGTATGGACAGAGTGATGAGCGTGAGCGGGCTTCTTCAGCGTTGATGAATGCTTCCAGGTACAAACGCCTTGCTAAAGCAAAGTTGGACGATACCCGCTTGGAGCAAACGCGTGCAGAAGCACTAAAATGGTTTTTGCTGGCTTCGGATCTGGGTAACTGTGTTGCCGATCGGGAAATTGGCGATATGTACGAAAACGGTATATTGGTTGATGCTGATTACAAACAAGCCTTGTTCTGGTATAGAAACGGATTGTTTAAAGATTGCGAGATTCGTCAGGTCGTTGCCGATTTGCAAAGTCGGATTTTACGGGTTTTGAAACTGGCTGAGGAGAAATCTCAATTGCAACAGGTATTGGAGATCCCGGGCAACAGTGCCGGAAGTCAACCGGTCAAATCACCGAAAAGCCCGTAATCGAGGTAAAAAAGACTATTAAAAACAATTGGATAAAACTATTTTCGTGAAGTTTGAAGTAGTTTTTTTGCATTTGTAACTTATTGTTTTATAATGTGCCAACGTGCATACTCAGTTTAGGAGCCGTTCTGTTCGGGGATCGATGCAGGATGTAGGCGCATTCAGGGTGACTCGATTGTTCCTATAAGCTCCACCAATTTCACAGACATCATTAATTGGCTACCGCGAGAGTTGGCCGGTGGCCTGTTCCAGTTGTCCTGGCAGTTTTTCCGAATTCGCAATGAGTATTCACACCGGGGATCTGAATTGATAGGGGGACAGATTGTTGAGGTTCGCATTACAGCTTAAGGGAATGACACGTTCGGTTCAAACGGTACAGTTTGCTTGGATTCTGTGTGTGGTTTTTCTGCTTTCCGCGTGTGGCTCCGGCCCGGCAAAATTAGCAACAAAAACCAAAATTAAGCGCTATGAATCCAATCGAAATGTGGAACAAATTGTTGATATTGCAAATTCGGGCGACAAGCGAGAGCGTTTACTGGCTTTGGAATCTTTGGGTCGTCTTAGAGATCCGCGTGCCGTAAAAACCTTATCCGACGCCTTACATTCCAGCAGTTGGGTGGAACGAGAAACCGCGGCTCGGTCTTTAGGGAAATTAAAAGATTATTTGGCCGTTAAGCCTTTGCTGGGCGCGCTTGGTGATGAAGCAAAATTTGTCAGCGAGTCGGCATCCAAGAGTTTGAATGATACTGTCGTGTCTTTAACCAAATCTCGAGATTTGCGTTATTTTAATGTGTTATTTAATGGCCTGACTGAAGGCGATATTAAGATCTCCGACGGTGCCTTGCTGGCTTTGCAGCAGGCCGTGACGGTTGTTGCGCAAATGAACGATCCGTCACACCATAAACCCATTCTAGCTGCACTAAAACATGAAGACGCCTATATACGCAGTATTGCGGCTCGTTTATTAGGTACATTGAAACACCACACCGCGATTGTACCGCTCATCGAAGCGCAAAATGACAGTTCAAAAGCAGTACGTGATGCAGCCAGCACCGCCATTCGTGCGATCAATGATCCCCGTGCGGTGGATCCCCTAATACAATCATTAAACCATGAGCGTCGGGATGTCCGTGAAGAAGCGGCCATAGCGTTGGGTCGGTTCACGGACTTAAAAACGGTTAAACACTTAATTACACGATTAACGGATAGCAATCCGCGCATTCGCTATGGCATTGCTGTGGCGCTGGGAGAGGCAGGCAGTGCCCATTCGGTAAAGCCTCTGATTAAAACGATGGATGATCAGGATTCGGAAGTTCGTTTTGCGGCGGCGGAATCTTTGGGTAAGTTGTTTTGGTTTCCGGAATCTGAAATGGACCAGGCACGCTACTGTGCTGCGCTACGGGAATGGGACAAATGTGTGGCGCTGGGTAAAATTGCAATCCAGCCCTTGTTGCTGGCGATGACGGACCCGGATAGTGATATACGCAAAGAAGTGGGGGATGCTTTAAAGCAGTTGAACTGGAAGCCGGGAGATGACCGGCAAAAAGCCCTGTTTTGCGTTTCGCAAAGAAAATGGGATCAATGTATTGCCTTGGGTAACATTGCCATCGCCCCTCTGGCAGAGCAACTACAATCTGACAGCATAGATTCGAATATTAAAATTCGCGTCGTCGAGACTATGGCGGCTATCAAAGACGAGGATGCTGTTAAACCGCTGTCTGATGCACTGCAGGATGGATCCGAATCGGTACGCTTGGCAGCCGTGAAAGCCTTGGGCCGGATTAAAAGCGCTGGAATTATACCCGCTCTCATGTTGGCATTAGACAACAGCAGTCAACAAGTACGCGAAGAGGCGAGCGTCGTATTACAGAAAGAACTGGATTCGGTAGGTAAGGCAGGCGGGAGTAAAGTGCTGAATCCCATCATATCCGCATTGGGCGATAATAATCGCAATGTCCGGGTGGTGGCGGCACGCCTTTTGGGAGAAATGAAAAATCCGAAAGCCACCATTCCGTTGATACAGGCACTGGAGGACCCGGAAGCTGATGTGCGCGAAGCGGCCGCCGAAGCCTTGAAAAAAATTAAAGATCCCAAAGCCATTGCGCCTTTGGTTCATGCGCTGAAATCCAACAATGCCCACGTGCGCGAATATGTGGTCAAAACTCTGGGGGCTTTCCAGGATCATCGAGCGATTGAACCCATGATGGATGTTATAAATGATAAAGATCCTAAAGTGCGAACGGCAGTCGTGGAAGTATTGGGTGATGCCAAAGACCCTCGTAGCGCCGATTTATTGGTCAAAGCCTTAAGCGATTTTGATGAAGGTGTTCGAGAAAAAACTGCAGAATCTCTGGGCAAGATAGGTAGCCGGCAAGCAGTTGATGCGTTGTTGTTACGGGTGGAATCCGACGAAGTGAATCGCGTTCGTGTGGCCGCCGGCAAAGCACTGTTGAGTATGGATTGGAAACCTAAAGACGAAAAGCAGCAAGGCTGGTCCTGCGTTATTAATCGCGAATGGAGTAAATGCTTGGATGTGGGGCAGGCTGCTGTGGATGCACTTATGCAGGAAATGTCCAAACAGGACAGTCCGGTTAAATTACAGATAGCCAGAACACTGGGGGGGCTGCGGGATCCGCGTTCCATTCCTTTTTTGTTACAGTATATGGAAGAATCCAAACAGGAAAAAAACCTCAACGACCAGGCTGAAGTATTATTGGCTACCACGGCGGCCATAAAAGAAATGGGCAAAGATGCGCTGAGTCATATGATTCCTGTACTGCCGGATTGGTATATAGGCAAGCAGGCGGGAATCGTGCTCGATTCCATAAACTGGACACCAAGATCCGATGAGGAGCTGGTGCACTTTCAAGTGGCGAAACGAGCCAAAGGTGAGTTACTGGCAAATTGGCCAACCACAGAGGCTGTGCTATTGAAGGATCTGGAATCGAACGACTATGCGAGAGCCGAAAACGCCGCATTTGCTATTATCGGACTGGGCAAAGACGAAATGGTCAATAGTTTGGTAAGTGCCTTGAATCGTCTTGGCAATCTCGATATGGCCGAAGCCTACTTAAACTGCGGGAATGATTTGTTAGTCAAGGCTTCAGTTAACTGGGCTTTACAAAAAGGGGAAAAGGTTCACCCCAACCGCCGTGGTGCACAACCGGTTGTTTGGGGAGAAATGTGATCAAAAGGTCCCCGATGTTTTGTCACACTCCGGACTGCCATAGGCAAAAATCGGTGCTCAATCCTAACTGTATGTTATTAAAATAAAAATAACAGTGGACCGCGGTATTATTCACACTTTATATTTTCTCCGCATAGCGGGAAAATAACGCTATGGATCCTATCAATTCTCTGAGCGACTACCACACCAAACGCTCACCGCCGTCCTTAAAATGGTTACTGTTGTTGGTACCCGTCCTGTTCGTGTGTTCAGCATTAACCGTTTATATGTATAGTCGTTTTGATATGGAATTAAACATACCGGATACCCTGGTGTCGCCGGAGTCCGGGCGCCATGCCGCAGCGGTGACACCTTTGGTATTGGCCGGGATTTCCACCGGCACTACAGTAGATGCCAACAGTGTTGCTTTGGGCCAGGTATTGGGAAATGCCATACTTCGTGCGGCAGAGGGCAATGGTGTGGCCGGACCGGAGCTTATCTACCGTGGTGAGAGCCGTGTTTTACACACCAAATCTGCGGAAGATTTGGCTCAAAGATATAATGCGGCTATTGTGGTGTGGGGTAGGAGATCCGATCAGTCTGTCCAACTCAGTGTCTATCACCCCCACGTTGACATGTTCAGTATCGCTAAGTTTGAAAAAGGACAAAGGCATCGCACCCAGCTACGTTCTCCTGCCGCTTTGTTGGAGTTAAATCTTGCCGATTATCAAAAGCATGCCGATTTATTTGCCAGTTTCATCTTGGCCCAAGTGTATTACTTAGGCGGACACTTCGAAACTGCATTAGACTTTTACCATAAGACGCTGAGTTTAGCTAAATCTTCCGAGGCGCTAGAGTTGATCCCGGAATTGTACTTTAGTATGGCCTGGTTGTACTTGCAGAAGGACGTAATGGACACCGGTAAGGCAATTGAATACTTCTCAAAAGTGTTGCAGATGGAGCAAAACCGTAGTTCCTATATCTACAGCAATCGTGGTGTTGCTCATCAGTTGGCCGGTGATTTGAGTCAAGCCGTACAGGATTTCAATCGCGCCATTGAGTTGGATCGAAAAAATGCTGTAGCGTTTAACAACAGAGCCAATATACGGGCAGAATTAAAAGATGTAAAAGGTGCGTATGTCGATTACTACAAGGCGGTGGAAATTGAACCGGGTCTCAATGTTGCTTATTACAATCTGGGTAAATTAAATCACGCGCAAGGTGATTTGCGCAGCGCACTTAACAATTTCAGCAACGCAATTACCGTCGCACACAATGATGCCGATGCATATTATAACCGAGGATTGATTCGTCAATTGTTAGGCGATCCCGTCGGTGCGGCGGAAGACTACAATCAGACTATCAAAATCTCTCCCAATGAGTTTGACGCCCATATCAACCGGGGCGTCACCCGATTAGAGCGCAAGGATAACACCGGAGCGATAGACGATTTCAGTCGTGCCGTGCTCATCAACCCTGATCATGCCAGTGGCTATTTCAACCGAGCCATTGCTTACCAGGTTGTCGGTGATCATGATAAAGCCTTAGAGGATTACGATACAGCGATTCGGTTTCAGAAAGATTATTTCATGGCATTTAACAATCGGGGCACTGTGCGGCAATTATTGCAGGATTGGGTAGGTGCCATTGGCGATTTTACCGAAGCCATTCGCTTGAAGCCGGATTTTGCCGTCGCCTATGTAAATCGGGGTGCCTGTTATTTAAGTACCAGTAAAGCAGGGGAGTCGATACAAGATTTTAACAAGGCTATTTCCATTGAGCCGGAATATGCTCAAGCCTACTTTAACCGGGCACTGGCATATCAAGCCTTGGAGCAATATGAAAAAGCCATTGCAGACTACAGCAAAGTCATTTACTTTTATCCCGACAGTGATACGGCATACATCAACAGGGGTGCGGCCAAGCAAGCTGTCGGGTTGTTGAAACCGGCAATTAGGGACTACAACAAAGCGATTTTACTCAATCCATCCTATGCCGATGCCTATAACAACCGTGCGGTGGCGGCACAAATGAATTCAGCTGATCTGGAAAAAGTGATTCGAGATTTTAACAAGGCAATCGCATTGGACCCATCGTACGCAGAAGCTTTTTTCAATCGCTCCGGCGTGCATTTGCTGAAGAACAATCTGAGTATGGCAGAATCCGATCGAAATAAGTCTACGACGTTAAATCCTCGAATGATTCAAGGGCAAGCAGGGCGGTAAATCGTTTCGCGCTTATGTAAGCACAATGCTCAATTGCTGTTTTGGTAACCTTGACGTGGTTTCGTTTTGCATGAAGGACATTGGACTTCCATGGACGCGCCGGAGAAGTGTACGGCCTGACCAAAAGCATAATGAGCGTTGCAGTAGGGGCAGGTCACCGGTGTGTTCAAGGCGATATTTAAGCTCCTATCATTCATGTCGAAGTCCGGATCGATTGCGGCGCGTGAAGACCAGGCTCTCACAATACTCAAACATTCTAAGAAATCTTTTGGCTTTGCAACCGGTTCGGAGTTATTTCCTCCGGATGAAAACAGCTTGCTTAAGAAACCCATGATTTAATCCCCCTGCATCCAAAGCGGGTCATTTACGCCCGACTTTTAGGATTGTTTTAGTTTTGACCCGATCGAGTAGGAAAAAGCTGACAAAAATCAACAATTGTAATGTTGGATCATTCTCTAGGATAGGTCAGGAAAAAGCAATACTGCCTCAGGAATTATTTATCCAGCTATACGAATATCTTATAAGTAATTGATTATGTACGGTAAATAATATTTTAGATACAAGGCCTATATAAAACTGATAGTATCACTATGGAATTCGTAGGTTAAAAGCGGACGTCCCCATCAGCTGAATAGCGGGTGGAGAGCCGGGCTATGACCCAGTAATTTTAGAATATTTGTTTAGAAGCCGATAAACTAAGTATGATTCTGTGGCTTTCGGTTAATTTACCGATGAAACTCCTAGTTAACTGAATTTATACTTAAAAAACTGTCTAATTGGCTTATGGATGGCTGTAACAAGAAGGTAAACGCTATAGCATAAGGTACTGCAAACACACTGAGGTGATTTATGAGTTCGTATCCGCTTATTCTAAAGCTGGACAAGGCCGGTAATCCGGATCGTTGGATCAATCATGAGGAAGCAATTCGCTTATATACCAATGACCGGGTGATTGCTAATCTGGGGTCGCAGAACTTTGTGTTTCGCGGTGGCATCAATGCAAGAACTCAACGCCGCTCAGTGATCGAAGTGGGTTCTATCCTCTTAACCCGCGCCCAGGTTAAAAATCATTCGCTTCATTCCTTTGTTCCTCATTTAACCAATAGAGCTTTATTTCGGCGTGATGGTCATATTTGTCTGTACTGCGGTGAACAGTTTCGACATTCCGAGCTAACTCGGGATCACATCATCCCCATTAGTCGAGGCGGTAGAGACTGTTGGGAGAATGTGGTGACGGCTTGTTGTCGTTGTAACAATCTGAAAGGCAGCCGTCTTCCGGAAGAATGTGGTAAGAAACTGCTGGCGGTGCCTTATGTACCAAATAAAGCGGAATATTTGTTTTTACAAAATCGCCGCATCATTACCGACCAGCAAACATTTTTGGTTGCTCGTTTTGGAAAAAACAGTCAACTGAAACAGTTCTTGTTTTAATCCACGGATTTTTGTTTGAGCAAGCCCAACCCCTCGCTCTCGCGAGCGCGTATGTTGCCAGTCCCTTTTTTCTTGTTATATTCAGCCTCGTCCTAATGAGCCGCCATTTTGTAGTACGGATTTACCCAGCAAACCGGTATGGGTTCATTGGATGGAAAAGACAGTTGTTGCTTGGAAAACAATTCGGGTTCCTGCACTTCCTCGCCGCAATGAAACCGTCCATGGATGTTGGCTTGGGTGGGATCGATGAGTTCCTGAAAATTCAGTACTTCCACCAAGTCGCCACTTTGGGTGTCTTTCATGTACATGGTTTGCTCCTTAGCAAATATGCCAAGAGAAAAAACACAAGTGATCCATTAAAAAGTGTAGCCGCAATCTGGACCGGGGTCCAGGATGGTGTTGCTTAACTGTTGTACAACTTATCCCGAACACGTGTCGTGTACACGACAGTTTAAACTGATATAGGAAGTATAAACTGGCTGTGCAAATTGATAATTGTCAAAATCAATAGGGATGTTTTTAATGGTGGACTAATGTGTTTGTTTATTTGCGCAACAGTACTAAAGAAGTTTTTGTTTATGTCTAAGGTTCATATATAATGGGTTTGCTCAGTTTGTTGGTTTTATCAATCAACTTAGGGAACCTCTGATTGACTATAGGGAAACCGTCTAAAATGGCCTTCGGTACATCTATTTCTATCTCCCGTGCAACTATGCTTTTGATGCAATTAATCCGCTGCTTACAAAAGGCGTTGCTTGCAAACAGCAATGCTTAGGGTTTAGGTCAGACTGAAAATCATTGCGTGGTCAACATTGTGTAGTCAGCCAGAGGTTCCTTAATGTGGTACTACAAACATTTATTTGGAACTACCAGTAACAATAATACAAGGAGATTAATTAATGAAAATTGTGTCAAAAACAATTTTGTTTTTCTGCGCAGCGCTACTGACCTCTCAAGCTTGGGCCTTTGAGGCATTGCCGAAGCAAGCACCCGCACCAAAAGACAATCCTATTACTAAAGCAAAGATAGAATTGGGTAAACAGTTGTTCTTTGATCCCCGTTTATCAAAAGACGGTACTGTATCTTGCAATTCTTGCCACAATGTCATGGCCAGCGGTACGGATAACCGTCCGGTATCTGTGGGTGTTGATGCACAAAAAGGGGGCCGTTCCGCACCTACCGTATGGAACGCAGCGTTTTTATCCACTCAATTTTGGGATGGACGTGCCGCTTCTTTGGAAGATCAGGCTAAAGGTCCGATTCTGAATCCCATTGAAATGGGTATGCCGTCTGCCGATGAAGTGGTGGCTAGAATTAAAGGAATTCCAGGATACGTCAAACAGTTTAAGAAGGTGTTTGGTGGTAAAGATCCGGTAACGTACGATAACCTTGCAAAGGCAATTGCCACGTTTGAGCGTACGTTGATTACCCCGGACTCCAAGTTCGACCGATATATGCGTGGCGATAAAAAAGCCTTATCCAAGAAAGCCAAGGCAGGTATGAAATTGGTTAAAGATATTGGTTGTACCAGCTGTCACACAGGCCCCAATTTCTCCGGTCCTAAGAACTTAAAAGTTGGAGAAGGGTTTTTTCAAAAATTTCCCACATTCTCAGGCAGTAACTACGACAAGAAATATAACTTGATGGCAGATCTGGGGTTGTATTCGGTCACCAATAAAGATAGTGACAAAAACATGTGGCGTGTTCCCACCTGGCGTAATGTGGCCGTCACAGCCCCATACTTCCACAATGGTTCTGTGCAATCTTTGGACGAAGCGGTTAAAGTCATGGCCAAGACACAGCTTAATAAAGACTTAACGGAACAGCAGGTAGGTGAAATTGTCGCATTTCTGAACAGTTTAACCGGTAAGTTTCCGAAAATCACTATGCCACGATTGCCCGATACGCCTAATACCTCTCTGGTTAACTAAGTGGGAAACCGTTAAATCAGCGATGGAACCCGCGAGGTTCCTCATAAAGGCGCACGAGAGTGCGCCTTTTTTTTATGCTTGGAAAAATTTCGTCAGCTTGTTAAAAAACTACAAATTTATTCCAGTTAAACCGTGCGGCTGACAAAAATGGGGCTATGTTTATAAGCGACACCTGGGAGTTACTCAAACGGAATTCTTTATGTTGGAATCAGATACGGTACTGAACATTCTGTTGTATTTCGCCACACTGTTTATAGCTTTGGTCGGCTCTTTGGCTTTGTTGGTGGCAGTGATATATATTCGGGACATCACCCAAACCAAACAAGCTATTCGTAAAAACTATCCGGTGATCGGCCGGTTTCGTTACCTGTTTGAACGTTTGGGAACTTTTTTCCGGCAGTATTTTTTTGCTATGGACCGGGAAGAGCTGCCATTCAATCGTGCAGAACGCAGTTGGGTCTACCGGGCGGCAAAAGCGTTACCGAATACCACAGCGTTTGGTTCTACCCGCGATTTGAAACATCCCGGCACCATTTTGTTTGTGAATTGTCCGTTTCCCCTATTGGGCTTGGATACGGCTTCGGTTGCGCCGGTGACTATCGGGCCCCAAAGTCGAAAACCCTATTCTCCACGAGCATTTTTTCATATTTCCGGTATGAGTTATGGTGCCATTTCAAAACCTGCGGTGCTGGCCTTATCACATGGTGCAAAAATGGCCAATTGTTGGCTCAACACGGGGGAAGGGGGATTGTCTCCTTATCATATACAAGGTGGGGCTGACTTGGTGTTTCAAATCGGAACAGCCAAGTATGGTGTTCGTGATGAGAACGGTATGCTAAGTGAGGCGAAACTACGCGAACTGGGTGATAATGACCAGATTAAAATGTTTGAAATCAAGCTCAGTCAAGGCGCTAAACCGGGTAAGGGAGGCATACTGCCTGGTCAAAAGGTAACCGATGAAGTGGCACACATTCGAGGGATACCGGTGGGGAAAAGCTCCATTAGTCCTAACCGCCATCCGGATATCGGCTCAGTTGATCAATTATTAGACATGATCCACAAAGTTAGACAACTCAGCGGTAAGCCTGTGGGATTTAAAGTCGTCATTGGCGCCTACGGTTGGCTGGACGAATTATTTGCTGAAATCGTCAATCGTGGGCAGGAGTCCGCTCCGGACTTTATCACTATTGATAGCGCTGATGGGGGTACGGGAGCCGCCCCTATGAGTTTAATGGATTATATGGGGCTGTCCATCAAGGAAAGTTTACCGTTGGTGGCCAATAAACTGCGGCAATATGACTTATCGAAGCGAGTTAAACTGATCGCTTCGGGAAAATTGATAACCCCGGCCGACGTGGCCTGGGCATTGTGTTGCGGTGCAGACTTTGTGGTTTCTGCGCGTGGGTTTATGTTTGCCTTAGGTTGTATTCAGGCGCTGCAGTGTAACCAAAACACCTGCCCTACCGGTATTACCACCCATGATCGTCATTTACAAAAAGGATTGGATCCGGAACACAAAGCCATACGTGTAATGAACTATGCCAAAGGTATGGAACACGAAGTCGGGGTGATTGCTCATTCCTGCGGAGTGCGCGAGCCCAGAGAATTGCAGCGTATCCACGCGCGGATAGTCACAGAGAATGGCCGCTCCATCAGCTTGGAGGAGGCTTATGCCAATGTATAGCAGGCCTTAATTTATAGCACGAGTATTGATTTTTGCCCAGCCGTGCTACACTTAAGCAGAATGTCATCGGGAACAGAATGCCGAATGTTGCTGTTGTGCTAATCGAAAAACATTCGCACTATAGCGCTGCTTTGGTTATGATGCGCCGGTTGAGGTTGACAGACTGGTTAATAATTGACCAGCCTGTATCAGGGGTCACTCTTCAAAGCAGATCGTCAGTGAGATCTCGTTTAAGGGGTTGCTACATTGGAGCTAGTGGAGAACGGTTCTTAGAGTCAATATGGAAACAGTACAAGCGGATCAATCCAGCGCATCAAGATTGCCGGAACGAAGCGGACCAGCCGTTACTCTAAAGGGCTCGGTATTTACTCTTCCCATTCTGAAACTCAGCAGTACCGATTTGGATCTCATCGAAAACGAACTGAATTTGCGTTTGTCCACGGCGCTCGATTTTTTTAAAAATGCTCCTGTGGTGATTGACCTGGAGCAGACCCAGGATGCCGAACAAGCATTGCGATTTTCACAGTTGGAAGCATTGCTTAGAAAATTGAATTTAGTACCTGTCGGGGTACAAAACGGTTCAGCGGAACAAAATTCCGCAGCCATCAATTCCGGTTTTGCTATTTTGACCGGTCAAACGGTTGATCGCGTCGTGGAAAGCCGACGTCATCAAATCGAAGAGACACCTGAGGAATCCAACGATTCGGAAGAAATCCGTCAAGGGGCAGCATCAATT